>NZ_JADDYG010000603.1:42645-58017 GCF_015163535.1 Vibrio sp. OPT46
CTATATTGCGTTTTCAATCGCTGACCGTCCTGGTCTGGCTCCTGGTCTTGTTGGTGGTATGCTAGCAAGTTCTACTGGCGCAGGTTTCCTTGGCGGTATCGCGGCTGGTTTCATTGCTGGTTACGCAGCGAAACTCCTCGCAGATAAGGTGAAACTGCCACAATCGATGGAGGCGCTTAAACCGATTCTGATTATTCCATTTGTGGCAACATTGTTCACCGGACTTGTCATGATCTACATCGTAGGCGGCCCAGTTTCAGGCATCATGAACGGCCTGACTGACTTCCTAAACAACATGGGATCTGACAGTGCAGTACTACTGGGTATTATCCTTGGCGCAATGATGTGTTTCGACCTAGGAGGCCCGGTAAACAAAGCCGCTTACGCATTTGGTGTTGGCCTTTTGGCTTCACAAACTTACGCGCCAATGGCGGCAATCATGGCCGCAGGTATGGTTCCTGCGCTAGGTATGGGTTTAGCGACCTTCATTGCGAAGAACAAATTTGAACAAAATGAACGTGAGGCAGGTAAAGCATCATTTGTCTTGGGCCTTTGTTTCATCTCTGAAGGCGCAATTCCATTTGCTGCGAAAGATCCAATGCGCGTGATTCCATCTTGTATGGCAGGTGGCGCGCTTACTGGTGCCCTATCGATGCTATTCGGTGCGAAATTAATGGCACCACACGGCGGTCTATTCGTGCTGCTAATTCCTAACGCAATTTCACCAGTATTAATGTATTTAGTGGCTATTGCAGCAGGTACAGCGGTAACTGGCTTTACTTACGCATTCTTAAAAAGCAAAGCAGAAGCGAAACAAGAAGTCGCAGCTTAATTAGAGCGACTCCGGTTAACAATGCCACCCTCGAATTTGGCATTTAGCACCTCCCTTTAATTCCGGTTAAGGGAGGTGCTTTTTATTCCGCAGCCGGAACGGCTACAATGTCTACTTCCCCACTGCTCATATCCACCGTTGCTTGATAAGCGCTATGCGGGTCACCGTAGTGCTTGAAGGTAAAGTGGTAAACGTTAGCTGGCGTCCACAAGGTTTTTGACTCTGCGGGCAGAATGTCATAGCCGTCTTGCTGATAAAGCTCTGTCGCCATTACATTTGCGATTGCCGCCTGCTGGTTAGCGTCTCGATCCACCTTTGGCTCTAGTGACGGGTTACTTGGATAAGACTCACCGTTGTAACTCATGAGTCGATATGAGCCATTACTCCAAACGATAAAGTCCTGCCAACCATTACTGTAACTGTCGGCTAGTACAATAGGCGTGCGAGTTACCGACATTCGATTAATAACGTTTCCCTCATTATCAAACATATATGCAGAGCAGCCACCACTACCACAGAAATAGCGATCTTGAAGCAACACTATGTGTTCTGCCTTTCCGTCGCTGTTTAGGTCGGCGCTACCCGATAGATAACGTAGATTGTCTTGCTCGAGCGACAGCCCTTCAGGGGCTAAAACCTTACTATCAATCCAACTGGAAATGACTTCAGCACTAACACTGTTGACTTTAGGGGCAGGTTGTTTGGTTTCTGTCGGCATGCTATCCGTCGCGGTGCAGCCAACCAAGGTGAAAGAACCAACGAAGAAGAGTCCGTTTAATATGCGCTTATTCATGTAATCTCAATCTTTGATGTGTCGTTACATCAGTATACGCATGATTTGCATTGTAATCGTAAGAAAATCATTAAAATCAAGCAAATGAATGGTTTGGTATATATTAGTAAGATCAAAAAAGCCCCGAAGAAAACCTTCAGGGCTAGGCAGGAAGCTGGCAAATAGCCAGGAGTCCCTATGCAGTGGTCGGTTTTACCCTAAACAGAATTGCAAACATCACTGGCACCACTATCAGTGTCAGTACAGTAGCAAAACCAAGACCTGCCATAATCGTTATTGCCATCGAGCCAAAGAAGGCGTCGAAGACCAGTGGAATCATCCCCAAGATAGTTGTTAGGGCAGCCATACTTACCGGACGAACGCGGCTTATCGCACTATCGACAATCGCGAGGTAAGGATCTTTACCTGACTCCAACTCAAGGTTAATTTGGTCAAGCAACACAATACCGTTTTTCAAAATCATGCCACTTAGGCTTAACAAACCAAGGAATGCTGTAAAACTGAACGGCATGTTCGTGGTAAGCAAACCAAAAGCAACGCCAATGATAGCTAACGGAACGGTGAACCAAATGACCAACGGCTTTTTGATTGAGTTAAACAGTAAAATAGTAATGATGAACATCAACAAGTAACCCATCGGCAATGAACCGAATAGGCCTTCTTGTGCATCTTTGGATGATTCGTACTCACCACCCCATGTGATTTCGTATCCTTCTGGAACATGCAATGCCATCACTTTAGGCTGTACACGAGCAAATAAGCTTGCTGCCGTGTCGTCACTCAACACATCATGGTCCGCGAGAACGGTTAACGTACGCTTACGGTCACGGCGCTGAATTAGCGGCTCACTCCAATCCAGTTGAACGCCATCAATCACTTGATCAACCGGAATATACGTTTGCAACGAAGGACTCCAAATGGTCACGTTTTGTAGTGATTCAAAATCTACGCGTTCTTCTTCAGGAAGGCGTGTCATAATTGGCAACGTATGTGTACCATCACGCAAGTAACCTAAGGTGCTACCACCAAACGCCATTTGCAGTGTGCTTGAAAGATCTTCTTTCGAAATACCTAAGCGACGAGCTTTAGACTCATTGAAAACGGGTACAAGTTCCTTGGTGCGCTCTCGCCAATCGTGACGAATGTTTCGGGCACCAGGGTCGGTATGAAGGATGTCTTCAACTTGCACCGCCAAGTCACGTAAAACTTGTGGATCAGGGCCAGTAATACGCGCTTCGATCTTAGACGCTGGTGATGGACCAAATTCCATCAATTTAAACTGGAACGTAGGCGCATCAAATGTTTTCGCCAGATTCGCATCTAACTTATGCAGCAAACCAAACATTTTCTCACGATCAGTAGCGCGAACTTGGAACTGAGCGTACGCTTCGTAACTTTTTTCTGGTTGATAGGTTAAAGCAAAACGCTGTAGGCCCTGCCCAATCGAAGCAGAAACAAAGTCAATATCATCTTGCTGACGAATGTAGCTTTCGACCTCTTCAGCTTTTTTGATCGTTTCACGGATGTCAGTACCCTCTGGCATCCACATATCCACGTAGAACATCGGCGTATTCGATGGTGGGAAGAACTGCTGTTTTACATTACCAAATGCCACGACAGCACCCACTAATAGCGCCACCATGCCAGCAACGGTAAGCCAGCGGAATCGCAATGCAAATTTCAGCGATGCCCCAAATACGACAAACAACCAGCCTTTATAAGGATCATCTTCGCTAGTACCCTGCTCTTTGTTTTCCTCTTTCAACAAAAGATCGGCAAGGAAAGGCGTCAGTGTAATAGCGGTAATCCAGCTTAAAAATAGTGAGAAACACAGCACCCAGAATAGAGAGCCCATGAACTCACCTGTCGCATCTTGCGACAAGCCGATAGGTGCAAAAGCCGTAATTGCAATAACAGTTGCGCCCAACAAAGGCCATTGTGTTTGCTTTACAATATCGACAGCCGCTTGAACTTTGGTACGCCCTTTCTTTAGGCCAACTAATATGCCTTCCACGACAACAATCGCGTTATCAACCAGCATACCCAAGGCAATAATTAACGCGCCAAGAGAAATACGATGCAGTTCGATGTTGTTGTAATTCATCAAAATGAAGGTACCAAATACCGTCAATAACAACACAACTCCAATGATGACACCACTGCGTAAACCCATAGTAAACAGCAACACAATGATTACGATCGCCACTGCCTCCGCTAGACTAATTACAAACGCTTTAACAGATTCATCCACCTCATTGGCTTGGTTGTAAAAGTAGTTCATATCGATGCCAGCAGGCTTGATAGACTCAAGGCTCGCGAGCTCCGCATCCAAACGTTCACCAACCTCAACCACGTTCACACCCGATGCAAACGAGATACCGATATTAATCGCTTTTTGACCGTTAAAGAGTACGACGTTGCCTGGCTTCTCTTGAATACCGCGAGAAATCGTTGCTACGTCTTTTAGACGAATTAGATTTCCTGTGTCACGGCCATGAATGATCAGATTTTCTAGTGCTTCTACAGTGTTTAAGGTGCCGCTTGGGCGAATAACAAGGCTTTCGCCATTGACCATCACTTCACCTGCTGAAACCACATTGTTTTGCTGGTTCAACAAGCTCGAAACCACATTCATGTCTAAGTTCAGTGCAGCAAGGCGATCAAGTGAGATCTCAACGAATAGCATTTCTTGCTGATCGCCCGTAATGTCTACCTTACCAACACCATCAACAAGCTCGATTTCACGTGTCAGGTAATCCGCATAACGTTTCAGCTCTACATAGTCGTAATCGTCACCAGTGAGCATTAACATCACGCCATAAACGTCACCGAAATCATCAATGATCTGTAAAGACTGAACACCTTGAGGCAATGATGGTCGTAAATCATTAATTTTACGGCGCATTTCATCCCAAATTTGCGGCAGTTCATCAGGACCATAGTCCATTTCCATGCTCACCGTTATTTGAGACATACCATTAGAAGACGTAGAGGTAATTTTGTCGATATAAGGGAGTTTTCGAATCTCTTTTTCTAGAGGATACGTCAGTTCTTCTTCAACTTCTTTTGACGTCGCGCCAGGGTATGTTGAGATAATCATGGCATCTTTGATCGTAAATGCCGGGTCTTCTAATCGTCCAAGCTCCAAAAATGACGTTAAACCACCAACAGCAAGGATAATAATGAACAACCAGCTGATGACTTTGTTTTTTATTGAATACTCAGCAATGTTCATTATTGGTTATTCTCCACAACATCCACATGTTTACCTTCGCGTAATTTACGCAGATTTGAATTAATCAGAATATCGCCCTGGCTAACACCTGACGACACAATGGCTCCATTGCCATTCACTTGAGAAATCATGACAGGCACCCGTGTGACAATGTCACCTTCTTTTTTCCACACAAAGAACTCATTCCCTTCACTGCCTGCTTGAAGCGCCGTGACAGGAACACTGTAACCATCAATAGAGGTAATGCCCGCCTTCACCATATCGACCAAAACGCTTACGCTGGTTCCCGGTAATATCTCTGTTTTTGGCTGTGGCATCGTCAAGTACATTTCGTAGGTTTGAGTTTCAGCGTTGGGTTCACTTGTGTGCTCTAAATAGTCCAAAGCAAATCTGCCATCGATGCCGGAGAAGGTTGCTCTAGGCTTGTAGCTCATGCTGTCTGAGTTTGGGTCTACCATCGCTAAAACATTGTCGGAAAGCTCAATGCGCACGTAAACCAAATCGTTTTGGTATAGGTTTAACACGGGTTCACCAATTGCCACACGCTCAAAACGTTCTTTGAAAACATCAGATACTTTACCGGCGAACGGGGCGAATAAACGGGTGTAATTCAATTGATTGGTCGCGTTATAGAAAGTAGCCTCAGCTAGCTCTTTATTAGCGGTTAGCTCATCAAGTTCCGCTTTTGAAATCATTTGACGTGCATGCAAGTCTTCACCGCGTTTAAGCTGACGAATTGCAAGTGTGTATTGTGCTTCTGCGTCATTCACGGCTTGCTTCTCTTTGCTATCATCTAGCTTTGCGATCATTTGCCCCTGCTTCACAACGTCACCCGCTTTAACCAATACGTGCTGAACTTCCCCAGCGCGGCGAAATGCCATTGGCGTTTGCTCTGCAGGCACTACTATGCCTTTGAACGCGCGATGTTGACTTTGTACTGGTGCATCCACCGAGATAGTCGACACAAAAAGTGGCTGCTCGACGATAGCTTGGTTTTCATTTTTGCACCCCGTTAAAACTGCAAGTGCAATCGCAGAGATCGTAAATAGAGAACGTTTCATTAAATGCCTCCCTCACGAACCCAAGCTTTCACCACTTGTCCTTCAACCAGTCTCTCAACACCAGCAATAACAACGTAATCATTGTTATCAAGCCCGGCTTTCACACCACCTGCTGCGTCAAGTGACACAGTGACTTTATTGACCTGCTGCGTGCTTCTGTCCATTACCCAAACTTCACCTTGCGTCCCATTTTTGTTGACCCAAGCAGACTGAGGTAACGTCATCGCGTCCGATACATGTTGTTTAGCAATGTGTACCTGCCCTGTCATACCTGTCAGCAAATTGCGATCTTCTGGTCGAGTGATGGTCACGATCGCCTCATAACTATTGGTATCGATGTTTGGCTGTGTCGAAATTTCTTTAAATTGCCCAGGAATACGTTTTCCTGGCTCGCTATCCATCGTCACCCACATATCGGAGTTTTCCAGTGACTCAAGTGATACAGATTCCGCATAACTTACTGGCAAGGTGAACGACACATCCAACGTCGTGTTATCAATGAGATTCAAGATCTCCTGCTTCTCTGCTACTACCTGAAATGGGTTGACATAGGTATATGACACTATGCCATCAAACGGTGCGTGAATTTTGGTATAGCTCAAATCGGTTTTAGCTTGTTCGTAGTTCGCCAATACCGCTTTATATTGAGTTTCTTTCTGATCGTACTCATCAGTACTAATGAGTTTTTTTCCGTAAAGGTTTTTCGAGCGGTCCCATTGTGTTTTCGCTAACGCGTACTGCGCTTGAGCGGCATCTAACGCAAGCTGAAGATCTTTAGGGTCTAACGTTGCGAGCACTTCACCTTTTTGGACCTTTTGACCCATGCGTACACGTAATTCATCTACCTCTCCACCAACCTGAAAAGAAAGCTGCGCGCGATGTGTTGCATCAATACGCGCTAAAAAGGCGTGCGAGTCTTCAAGTTCTAGGTCTTTCACCGCCAGTAATTTTACAGGTTTGATTAAAGGTTCAGACGGCTCAGAAATGGCTTTATTACACCCAGTTAGCATCCCAGAAAGACTTAATGTCACCACTGCGCCAACTAAAGTGCGCTTTAAATATTGTTTTCGCACCCGCTTTCTCCGTAGGTTTTATATATTACACAGCCGTGCAGTATAAGCAGAATTTGAAATTGATCAACATATTTTCCAGGTGGATAGCAAATTAATTAGTCAAAGCGTTCGGTTTCTGGTAAAAGTAAGCGCGTGATTAATATTCGGGAAAATTCGAACTATGAATGAAAGAAAGCAGGGGCGTAGAAGTGCTGAAGCAGCAGAACAAACTAAGTGTCTGATCCTTAAAGTGGCAGCAGATATGTTTTGTGAACTTGGTTACGAGCGTGTCTCGCTGCGCAATATCAGTGAAAAGGCTGGTGTTTCACATAGTTTGATCCGTCACCACTTCGGCAGCAAAGAGAAAATCTGGCAAGCGGTTAGCGATGCAATGGACGAGTTCATGCAGTGCTATATGGCTGAACTCATCAATGAAATGCCGGAGAACACACCTTCGAATAGAAAAATTTATCTGTTTATGGTTCGCATGCTAGCATTTGCTCTCGTCAATCCTCATCCAGTACAGATGATCGCCGATGCCATTCGACAAGGCGATGACGGTGCTCTGCTGCAGTATTTCTTAAAGTCAAAAGATGAGTTCGCTGCGATATTTACCGGAATTTTCGAGCAGTACAACAGCGAAAACCCTAATGCACAGTTTGATCAGTGGGAATCAAAATGGCAAATGTTGATCTTCGCACATGGTGCTGTCAGTCTCGCGCCAATGATGCAAGAAACATGGCCGGATATCGCAGATAATCGCGAAAAACTGCTGATCAAGCATTGGGAATTGTTTAATACCATTATGGCCTCTCAATTTGGGATCGCAAAAGAAGAGATGATTCATCCGGAAAAGCTTGAAGATATCGTTATTGATATGTGCTGTACTATTGATGAAGCAGTAAACTAAAAGCAAACAAGCGAAAAGAAGACATAAAAATGCCGAGCTACAAAGCTCGGCATTTTTGTTTCAATTCGTTTTAACCACGGTAGTAGCGTTGTGGTACGAACGGCATTTTTTCAACTGTCATTGGTAGCATTTTGCCACGCACTTCAGCGAACACTTCAGTACCAATCGCCGCCAAATCCGCACGAACATACCCCATTGAGACTGGCTTACCTGCATTCGGGCCCGCCGTACCGCTGGTTACAACGCCAATTTTAACGCCGTCAGCATCAAACAGTTCAACACCTTCACGCACTGGCGCTTTGGTTTGACCTACTAGACCCACACGCTTACGCGCCACATCTTTAGTCTCAATCTGCTTAAGAATAATGCCTGCACCAGGGAAACCACCTTCACGTTCACCACCAATACGACGAACTTTTTGGATACCCCATAGCAAGCTCGCTTCAACAGGTGTTGTTGTTGTGTCTAGGTCATGACCGTATAGACAAAGGCCACACTCAAGACGAAGTGAATCACGAGCACCAAGGCCAATCCATTCAACTTCATCTTCCGCAGTCAGTTTACGTGCTAGCTCTTCCGCTTTGTCAGCAGGAACCGAGATTTCGTAACCGTCTTCGCCTGTATAACCACTACGAGAAACAATGCACTCGGCGCCTAAAATATCGACTTTACGAATATCCATGAACAGCATTTCAGAAACTTCTGGTGCAAAACGCGCCAATACAGCCGCCGCTTTAGGGCCTTGGATTGCAAGTAGAGCTCGGTCTTCGATAATTTCTAGCTCAACACCAGATGGTAAATGCGCTTGTAGGTGTGCGATATCTCGCGCTTTACATGCTGCGTTCACAACCACAAACAGATGATCGCCTAGGTTAGCCACCATCAAGTCGTCCATGATGCCGCCCTCTTCATTAGTGAAAAAAGCGTAACGCTGTTTACCAGACTCAAGATCCACAATATCCACTGGGACTAATGTTTCTAGGAACGCAGCTGCACCGTCACCAATTAGGCGAAGCTGTCCCATGTGAGAAACATCAAACAGACCTGCCGCATCACGAGTATGTAAGTGTTCCTTCTTTACGCCTAGAGGATACTGAACAGGCATATCGTAACCCGCGAACGGGACCATTTTGGCACCAACTTCAACGTGAAGTGCGTGTAGTGGTGTTTTCAGTAGTTCTTGAGTCATTTTCGTCTCCATTTAGATAGACCCGAGAATGCTATCGGCATTCGATGTGTTTCCAATAATAAACATGGCTCATTCTATTTTGCACGAACAAGACGTAGATCGACTTGCAAAAGTGTGACTCTTAACATTTTAATCACAACAAATCGTACAAAAAAAGCGCTTTAATGAGCAAGTTCTCATCAAAAAAGCGCCTTTTCATCATAACGACCACCAACAGCAATCGTTTGCTTTCACTATAGGAAATTTACAAGTATTTATCACTATTTGGCTGTCACCCACAAAATGAGCGCATCTTCCTCGCTAACACTGGTCAACATATGTCCCATATTTGCATCGTAATAAACGCTGTCTCCCTCGCTTAAAACAACAGGTTCGTAAAACTCAGAATAGAACATAACCTCGCCAGATAAGATAAGTAAAAATTCTTCGCCGTCATGACGAACCCAGTCTTTATATTCATCAAAACTACGAGCTCGAATTTGGCTCTTAAACGGCATCATTTTCTTATTGGAAAGTTGTGTCGCGAGCAGTTCATGTTCATAGGTTTGTGTTGGGTGTGGTTTACCTTCATTCTTCTTGGTAACATCCCTGCGCCCTGTCGCTACCTTTTTTCTAGGTGGCTCAAAGAGTTGTGGCATGTCAATTTGTAAGCCTAGTGCCAATTTTTGCATCGCTTGAAACGTCGGGGAGATCTGCTCATTTTCTATTTTGCTCAGTGTAGATCGAGCAAGTCCGGTTCGCTGACTCGCTTCTTCTAATGTGATACCGAGTTTCGAGCGGATATCCTTAATACGCTGGCCCAGTTTTAACGGCTCGATATTTTGGTCATGTTGCTCTTTTGCCAACGTCATCGATGGGTATTCATCGTAAATACTTTCTGCCATAAATCCCTCTATAGATATCCATATTTTTTGTCTTACTCGCATTGTGCATGAAGCACATAGTGGATAGAAGTCCACCAAGTGAATTAAAGCGTGCTCTTGTTAACAAATTTTGAAATCTTGTTTCCTATAGGAAATTTTTGGTTGATTGTTCCCGTCACAGGCGCTATGTTACCAACTTGTTAGATGTAGAGATGCATATTTCCGTAAGAGATTGGTAAAGGAAACACGCAATCCAACGGAGTTTTTGCCCAAATTTAGGGCCGGATGTTCACTCTGTTCTGCTACGCAGTTCAGCTGTTTTTGAGGACAAATGAACCACAACCGCAAATCATAACTCATCTATTGCGGGTTCATTTTCAGATTTGGAAGGTCAACTACCATGAATAAGAGTTACCCTAACCACAGCTTGGAAAACTTTTTCTCTACCAACCTCTCTGCGACAGATGATGCTGTCTTTGCTGGAATTCAAGCGGAATCCGCTCGCCAAAACGAACAAATCGAACTTATCGCTTCTGAGAACATCGTGTCTAAAGCGGTAATGCAAGCTCAAGGCACGTGCCTAACAAACAAATACGCTGAAGGTTACCCAGGTCGCCGTTACTATGGTGGTTGTGAGCACGTAGATACAGTGGAAGCCATTGCTATCGAACGCGCAAAAAAACTTTTCAATTGTGAATACGCAAACGTTCAACCACACTCAGGCGCACAAGCAAACGGCGCAGTAAAGCTGGCACTGCTTCAACCTGGTGACACCATTCTTGGTATGTCTTTAGACGCAGGTGGTCACCTGACGCACGGCGCACGCCCAGCACTTTCTGGTAAATGGTTTAATGCAGTTCAATACGGTGTTGATCGCGAAACACTGGAAATCAACTACGAAGATGTTCGTGAGCTAGCACTTGAGCACCAACCTAAAATGATCATCGCAGGTGGTAGCGCCATTCCACGTACTATCGACTTTGCAAAATTCCGTGAAATCGCAGACGAAGTAAATGCAATTCTTATGGTCGACATGGCGCACATCGCTGGTCTTATCGCAACAGGCGCACACCCTAGCCCACTGCCACACGCACACGTTGTTACGACTACAACACACAAAACATTGCGTGGCCCTCGCGGCGGTATGATTCTTACTAACCACGAAGACATCATTAAGAAAATCAACTCAGCCGTATTCCCTGGCCTACAAGGTGGCCCACTGATGCACGTTATCGCAGCCAAAGCGGTCGCATTTGGTGAAGCGCTTGGCCCTGAATTTAAAACTTATATTGATTCGGTGATCAATAACGCAAAAGTCCTAGCGGAAGTATTGCAAACTCGCGGTTGCGACATCGTAACTGGTGGTACAGACACGCACCTAATGCTGGTTGACCTTCGTCCGAAAGGGTTGAAAGGCAATAAAGCAGAAGAAGCTCTAGAGCGTGCTGGGATCACATGTAACAAAAATGGCATCCCATTCGATACAGAGAAGCCTATGATTACATCGGGCATCCGTTTAGGAACGCCTGCGGGTACAAGCCGCGGCTTTGGCGCTGAAGAATTCAAACTCATCGGTAATTGGATTGGTGACGTACTGGACGGTTTAGTGAACAACCCTGAAGGTGACGCAGAAGTTGAAAAACGCGTTCGCAAAGAAGTAAAAGAACTTTGCAGTCGCTTTCCTCTATACCAGTAAACGATTTTTTTGAAATCATAATAATTCCTGACAAGTTATTCGGAGATTAAGCAATGGACAAAACACTGAAGTTTGCAGATAGCCACGAGTGGGTACGTGACAACGGTGACGGCACAGTAACAATTGGTATTTCTGAGCATGCACAAGAAATGCTAGGTGACGTGGTATTCGTTGACCTACCAGACGTAGAAGACGAAGTTGAAGCAGGTGAAAGCTTCTCTCTCGTTGAATCTGTAAAAGCAGCGTCAGACATCTACGCACCAATCACTGGTGAAATCGTAGAAATCAATGAAGAACTAGAAGACAGCCCAGAGCTAATTAACGAAGAGCCGTACGAAGGTGGCTGGATCGTAAAAGTGAAGATGTCTGATGTATCTGAACTAGATAACCTGAAAGACGCAGACGAATACCTAAACTCTATCGAAGAAGAGTAATTAGGATGTGACGAAAGCTGTTCCCTAGCCTGTTTAGAGAACAGCTTTTTTTCTAGGTTCGGACGTATAATTTAATTTATCAGTAACGCAAATCCGTTACCCGAACCAAGGAGTAGGTAAAGGACAATGACTGAATTACTTCAAAGCCTCAGCACACAAAACGAGTTCGTTGCTCGCCACAATGGACCAAACAAATCTGACCAACAGAAAATGTTGGAAGCGATCAACGCAGTTAGCCTAGATTCGCTTATCGACGAAACCGTACCAGCACAAATTCGCCTAGAGCAACCAATGAGCTTGGCAGAAGCGAAAAGCGAAGCAGACATGCTGGCAGCAATGCGTAAGTTCGCCGATCAGAACCAAGTTAAACGTACATTCATTGGTCAGGGTTACTACAACACCTTCACGCCGAACGTGATTCTACGCAACGTGATGGAAAACCCGGGCTGGTACACCGCTTACACCCCTTACCAACCAGAGATCTCACAAGGTCGTTTAGAAGCACTTCTAAACTACCAACAAATGGTGATGGATCTTACTGGTATGGAAATCGCGAACGCGTCATTGCTCGATGAAGCAACGGCAGCAGCAGAAGCGATGACACTTTGTAAGCGTGCGGGTAAAAGCAAGAGCAACGTATTCTTCGTTGCTGACGACGTTCACCCACAAACCATCGAAGTGGTAAAAACTCGTGCGAAATTCATCGGCTTTGAAGTCTTGGTTGGTTCTTTAGAATCACTACCAGAGCAAGACGTGTTCGGCGCACTAGTTCAATACCCAAGTACAACAGGTGAAGTTCGTGACCTAACGGACATCATCGCTAAAGCGCAAGCAAACAAAACACTAGTGACTGTAGCAACGGACCTTCTTGCTTCTACCCTACTTAAACCTGCAGGTGAAATGGGCGCAGACGTAGCAATCGGTTCAGCACAACGTTTTGGCGTGCCGATGGGTTACGGCGGTCCACACGCTGCTTTCATGGCAACGCGTGATAAGCACAAGCGTACAATGCCTGGCCGTGTTATCGGTGTTTCTATCGATACCAATGGTAACCAAGCACTGCGTATGGCAATGCAAACGCGTGAACAGCACATCCGTCGTGAAAAAGCGACATCAAACATCTGTACTGCTCAAGCACTGCTAGCGAACATGGCGTCTTTCTACGCGGTTTACCACGGCGCAGAAGGTCTACGCACTATTGCTCGTCGTACACACCACATGACAGCCATCCTAGCCGCTGGCCTAACTAAAGGCGGCTTCGAGCTTGCTCACAACAGCTTCTTCGACACCATCACTATCAACACAGGTGCACAAACTGAAGACCTATACGCGAAAGCACTAGCCGCAGACATCAACCTACGTAAGTTGGGTACTCAGCTAGGTGTGAGCTTCGACGAAACTACAACCGTGGCAGATGTAGAAGCCCTATTCGCAGTATTCGGTGTGAAAGAAGAAGTCGCAGCACTATCAACTGAAATCGCAGGCAACGAGTTTGCAGCCATTCCAGAAGCATTGCGCCGCACAACAGAATATCTAACACACCCTGTGTTTAACACGCACCACAGCGAAACACAGATGATGCGTTACCTAAAACAGCTAGAGAACAAAGACTTCTCACTCACGCACGGCATGATCCCACTGGGCAGCTGTACGATGAAGCTGAACGCAGCAGCAGAGATGATTCCAGTAACTTGGCCTGAGTTTGGTTCGATCCACCCGTTCGCACCAGCAGAACAAGCAGCTGGTTACGCTGCACTCGCAAAAGACCTTAAAGAAAAGCTATGTGAAATCACTGGCTATGACGCATTCTCACTACAACCAAACTCTGGTGCATCGGGTGAGTACGCAGGTCTTATCGCGATTCAACGCTACCACGAAAGCCGTGGCGAAGGTCACCGCAACGTATGTTTGATCCCAAGCTCTGCGCACGGTACTAACCCTGCGACAGCATCTATGGTGTCAATGAAAGTGGTTGTGGTTAAGTGTGATGAAGAAGGCAACATCGACATCGACGACCTAGCAGCGAAAATCGAGAAACACAAATACAACCTATCAAGCATTATGATCACTTACCCTTCGACGCACGGCGTTTACGAAGAGAAAGTGAAAGAAGTGTGTGAAATGGTTCATGCCGCCGGTGGTCAGGTTTACCTAGACGGCGCTAACATGAACGCGCAGGTTGGTCTAACATCACCAGGCTTCATCGGTTCAGACGTTTCTCACCTAAACCTACACAAAACCTTCTGCATCCCGCACGGTGGTGGCGGTCCGGGTATGGGTCCTATCGGTGTGAAATCTCACCTAGCTCCTTTCTTACCAGGGCATATTGAAGACGGTGTAGAAGGCGCAGATTTCGCAGTATCAGCAGCAGATATGGGTAGCGCTTCTATCCTGCCTATCTCTTGGGCTTACATCGCAATGATGGGCGAAGCTGGCCTAACAGATGCTACAAAAGTAGCAATTCTGAACGCAAACTACGTGATGGAAACACTTCGCCAACACTACCCTGTTCTTTACCGTGGCAAAAATGGCCGCGTAGCGCACGAATGTATTATCGACATTCGTCCGCTGAAAGAAGAAACAGGTATCAGCGAAGAAGACATCGCGAAGCGTCTAATGGACTACGGTTTCCACGCACCAACTATGTCGTTCCCTGTAGCGGGCACGCTAATGGTTGAGCCAACGGAATCGGAAGATCTAGAAGAGCTAGACCGCTTCTGTGATGCGATGATCGCTATCCGCGAAGAAATGGAGAAAGTGAAAAACGGTGAATGGCCACTGGATAACAACCCACTTGTTAACGCGCCACACACACAAGTTGATCTTTCAGCTGAAGATTGGGACCGCCCTTACTCTCGCGAGATTGGCTGCTTCCCGTCTAAAGCGACCAAATCTTGGAAGTACTGGCCAACGGTAAATCGCGTAGATAACGTATACGGTGACCGTAACCTAATCTGTTCATGCCCAAGCATCGATAACTACGAAGATTAATTTTTGTAGAATCTAAATAAACAAAGGCGAACCGATTGGTTCGCCTTTGTTTTTGGTGTGCCGCCCTAACATTTGTTGATACATCGAGAAGGAATGATGGCTAGTTATTGTTTGCACAAAAGTGATTTAGAAATACAGTGACTTCTGAGAACCTTTGAATTAGCACTAATATCTCAGAGCCTTAAAAGCTTGTTGGAAACTCCTCATGAACACTATGTTATGCAGGTGCTATGTAGTTTCTAGTTCAGTTGCAGTAAGTCCCATTTATTACCATAGAGATCTTGGAACACCACCACTGTCCCGTATTCTTCCACAC
>NZ_JADDYG010000603.1:58027-61453 GCF_015163535.1 Vibrio sp. OPT46
CCGCGTAGATAACGTATACGGCGACCGTAACCTAATCTGTTCATGCCCAAGCATCGATAACTACGAAGATTAATTTTTGTAGTGTGCCAGAGTATTCTAATTTTAGACAAAGCATTCTAATTTTAGACAAAGTGCCTAGTTTGGGCGAAACCTGAGCTTGATGTATTAAAAAATCAGACAAACAGAAGTTTGTCTGATTTTTTATTTCTAGCAGATGGCTTGAAAAAGCACTCCAATGAGGTTTAAAACGATTCTTTGTCTAAAATTATCAGCTCATTCGAGTCAAACAAACTCAACATTCCCTTAAATTAGCTAGTCATGGATAATTCATCAAACCGATGTTATATTTTCAATATTATCAACTAACCAAGGGTTAACCTCACCAAAAATACTCTCTATGCCATTCTTTATCTCGGATATATCACCTAGATATAGTACTTTGAGGTTTTTAACAGCTCTGGAGCAAGCAACATACAGTAAGTTTTTAGTGTTGGTATGTTTATTTTTAAAAGCCTGATCAGATAGCAACTCAGCCCTTTCTTCGTTAGTTCTTTGCAATAAATCAAAATAGTTTTTAAACTTATTTCTATTCCTACTACCAAAATCATGCTCTAGAATTATTGCAACATTATCGTATTCTTCGCCTTTAGTTCCATGGTATGTATGATAGCTAAATTTATCACTTCCAAGCCCATCAATAAAATTGATCCAGCAAACTAGAGTGTGAATTGGCAGACCTAGAATACTATTTGTCTTCTGTTCAACCTCATCTTGTTCTTCAGTACCATCTAGCATGAGAGAGTGAATGCTATTTATCAGGGTGGTCTTAAAGGCTTCCGGTGTGTCTATCGCACTTCTATCATAATTCGTGTAGTTAACAAGGGCTCTTACTATATTTTTTCTCAAAACTTCACTTTCAAGCTTTGTTATAATTAAGTTGCACCAGTCATAAAGAGTTTTAACTTCCTCACTTTTAAGTTCTTTAATTATTAAGCTTGCCTCCGAAAAAGTCATGTTTTTACTTTGCGTTCCAAAAATATCATAATAGGATGCTTCGGATTTTTTTATCTCATGATATAACTTTACAAGATGATATATATTTAAAGCTGTTGGGTGTAGTTTTTCTAATTGTTGTGATAGTACAAGAGTACTTAATTGATCATAGTAAATCGTAGATGCTTTAAAAGCATCGTACACTTCTTTAAATCCATTAAACTCGGACATTAGCTGATTAGTTAGTACAAGGCAATTTATCTTACATGTACTGTTGCTATCGATTTCAGCGCGACCTTCAAGCTCGTCACTATAGAACGAGAGAAACCGCTTTGCTGTTTGAATTTTGTTATCTGAATTTTGATAGAAAAAACTAACTGAGCCATGATTTTTATCTTCATAAATAGGTTCTTGGACTATCGAATCATCACGAATCTTATTTGAAATTTCAATTATCTGCTTGTGAGAACGTCGATTGAATTCTTTATCAATATCAAATAAGTCACCATGCAAGTCGCTTATACGCTCTCCAACACCATCTTCGTAGATATTTTGAGCAGTATCTCCAAAATAGCCAACCATCCAGGCTTTGTCATTTTGTGAGGCATAATCGTGTATAGTCCTTAATAAATTAATTACGTTTTCATTTGTATCTTGGTATTCATCTATAAAGAAATATGGATAAGTATCTATAATAATGCGACAGAGTGTTTTATGTTTTGTTACTAACTTCAAACCATACTCTAACAAGGTATCATGACTAAACTTCATATAATGAAGCCTATCTGTGTTAGTTTTGCTATCGTAAGTGACGCGTTTCTCTCTACCGTCAATTATATTGGTTAAGCACTTTTGTAGATTATCTTTCTTATACAAAAGCGCTATTACATACTTGAAGTTGGCTATGTTACTTAAACATCCTCTTAGGATACTTTGAACCTCTCCACTAGAGTTATCAATATAAGAACCTCGAAAGCTAGCAGCATTAAGGCTTTTTGCCCTGAAGTAGATATCCTTATTTTCAAATACGAACTCAACGAGGCTTCTTTGATCGCTTTCGGAAAGCTCATTAAAGAATCTGGATTTATTTGAGTCTTGTAAATCCAGTTCAATATGTTCTATCGTTTTTTCGATTTTCTCCTTATGGCATTCTAATAGCTCTGGCTGAGAACGTTTGATTAGATCCCAAACCCTTTCGTGGATTGTAGATACATGCACCAAGTCTGAGTTACCAAGACGTCCTTTAATTTCATTAACAGCTACGTTGGTATAAGTAATACATGCTACTTTCTGAGGACTTTTCTTAGCTAAAACCTTATGAACAGAGACGTATTTTAAAGTTTCAATTAAGGCATATGTTTTTCCTGAGCCGGCACCAGCGTTGAAACAAAAGCTTCTGAAGTTATCTATTTGCTCAAATAGGCTTTGTTGGATCTCTTTTTCTCTTATCTCATTCGGCGTCATCTAACACTTCCTCCTGAAGAACAATACCATCAGAACTGTCGTTGCCCCCTGCTAGCGCAGCAGAAATATCATTTAGTTCCAACTTACCTTCGAGCCATGCAAAGCCATGTTTTAGATAGTTAGGTAATTTAGGCAGTACATCCCCCTCTTCCAAAGAGAGCAGACCAAAGATCAGGTTATTTGAAAAATCACTCTTACTATCTGATAGTTTCTTTTGTAGTTTATAAGAGTTATCTATTAGATTACTTCGAGAACCATTTGGATCTTCCCCAAGTTTTATAATGCTGTTATAAATATTTGGTTTGCATATTTCAATTACATCATTGATAAGATCATTATCATAATTAGTTAATATCAAAGCTTCTTCCAAGCTTGATGCATGTTGTGATTCTATTGGATCCTTTTGAAAAACTATGTAGAGGTTTTCATCTTCAAAATACTCTATATCATCAAGCTTGTCGGCTTCAGAATCGGATTTACCTCTAAGTTGTTTATTCAGCTCTTTCAGAGTGGCGTTAGTAGTTGTTCTGTCAGCTAGGCTAGTAATCTGAACAAAAGATGGAAGTGTTCCTCTAACACACTCTGTGTCATCACTTTTTGCTATCTGGCCACAAACATCACAATTTTCTGTATCCTTGTGTTTTTCACCCTTCTCACATTTTGCTCTCTTTATGTCCAAATCGGTAACAATTAAACTCGGGATACATAGTTTTTTCGCAAGTGGTAGATACAGCTTGCCATGAGCACCGTTGATGTTGAAAACGGAAATATAGTGTTTACTTAGTTCAGGATGTATTTCTAAGAAGTAGTTAAGCAATGTTTCTTCTGTAATTCCTTCCACGAAAATTATCGCGTCAGAAAAAAATAACTCTGAAACTTTATATTTTATGTGTTTCTTGATGAAATTAAGTACCTTTCCATTATCATCCTCAGAGCTTGAAACTATAGCTTCATCTGTTAGGTTTATTG
>NZ_JADDYG010000603.1:61512-62995 GCF_015163535.1 Vibrio sp. OPT46
ATTTTGTACATTTATCGATCGAAGTTAGGTAGTTGAGATTGTTGAAAGTGTTACTACTATGAATCTTACTATTAACAATATGTGAAGAATGGGTCGTGATTGCTATCTGACACTGAAGGGTCTTTGATATCTCAGAGGAAGTGTTAGCTATCTCTAGTGCTTTCTTTACAGCATCATCAATACGTTTTATAAAGAACTCTTGCATTTGTGGATGCATGAATGCTTCAGGTTCCTCTATAAAGAGTAGATTGATCCTACTAAAATGACTTTTATCCTCATAGCTATCTACGAAGTGTATTATCTCACCAATTATATTTAAGAGGTTTATGTAGCCCAGCCCAAACTGGTCTTCAGGTATATAGTCCTCACCATCCATAAAATTATATTTAATCAAACGTCTTATTATATCATCATAAGTGACGTTTCCTGACAGACTTAGATCTACCTTATCAGAGCTTTCGACCTGTCCCAGAACCTTCGATATATCACTGCTCTTTGGGCTAACATTTCCTGTAATTAGATCGTTTATAGCATCTATATTCTGTTCAAGCGCTTGTCGTGAGCTATTATCGTTTGTTAACTGAAATGCGACAATTTTATTAAACACATCACTTAATACGCCTTCCTTGAGATGTCGATTTGCCTTTATCTCTTTGATGTTTATTAGCTTTTTTAAAGAAAACTTTTCAGTTGAATCTCCTAAACAGTCAATGAATGAAGTTTGGTATAAGTTACCCTCCTTGCTAACGCTGCTTGTTGCCTTAGAAAGTAGAGAGTAAAACTTCTCAAAACGCTGTTTCTTTTTCGTTTCGGTGTCTGCTTCTTTAAAAATCCTACTGACTTCTTCTTTAAACTCAGGCTCCTCTGCTAGCTCAATTCGAATCTTAATCTTTACGCTGACTGGCCCGTCATTCCCATCTTCACTTATTGCTATGAAAGGAGCTAGATGAGTCATCAAATCTTCATCATTAAAGTTCACTTTGATATTCAAGCAGAACTCTATACTAGGTGTATCTAAATTGGGAAAGTTAGTTGCCTCATCTCCTTCAAAGGCCAACCTATATTGATTAAACAACTCATTTAAGTAGGTTAGGTTAAAGTCTGATGCAGATGGTTGCTCATTGTTGCATAACAACTTTAAAGCATTTGCGATGGTTGTTTTTCCCGCATTATTCTTACCAATTATCAAAGTAGTTGAAGGGGAGATTACAGGAGCATGCCTAGTACCTTCCGTATCAAGCTCAATTACCTCTGGTTCTACGAAACAAACCGTGTTGTGTGAAGTACGAAACTTACGATAGTTTTTTATTGTTAGACTTTCTAAATGCACAGGTTCGCCTCTTTTTATATTTCAGCAACTTAAATACGTGCATTATACTACCATATCCATTCTGTTGAATATTTAATTGAAATCATGGATGTAGTGGATAAGTAGATTTGACCACGCGGTTGGAGTTCTCGGCACAAGAAAAGGTAATCGGAG
>NZ_JADDYG010000604.1:0-212 GCF_015163535.1 Vibrio sp. OPT46
GAATACACCAATATTCCTAAGCTTGAAGCAAAGGCTGCCCTGCTTCAGTCAGGTCTGGCTTATCATCAAAATGACAGTAAAGACGTCATTACTAATGCAAAGCTGGCGTTAGCGCTTGCTGAAAAGTCACCTGAAAATAACAACTTCATTAAGCAGCAGTCATACCGTTTACTTGGGTTGGGTTACGAGCAGGCAGGCGAATACAAACTTTC
>NZ_JADDYG010000605.1:0-1016 GCF_015163535.1 Vibrio sp. OPT46
TTACAAACTCGTTGAGTATTAATCAGTAAACAAGAAGTTCATAAGTACTAATCAAAAAGGCAGAGAGCATGGTACTAAAAGCCCTGCAACTTAAAAGTTTTCTGCTTACCTATCCTTTCTAAGAGATAACTAGATCTAAGTCTAAAGCCTATACTCATCTCCCTCGATGAATTGATTGATGCATTCATTGTTAGTCCCTACTCGCTTGTTTCATTACAACTCTATCGATGTAATGACTACAAATAGTAGTTACAAAAAATAATGTAACTCTAATTACAAAATTAACCTTAGATATTGAATAGAAACACAACATATATAGATTTTTAAATTTCAAAATGAAAGTATTGTTGTGAAAAATTAAGTTGCTGGAATTATTACCGTCATATTAGTGAGCATTGTAATGAATTTTGAAGAAAGTAAATTGAATGACGAACACGTTAATCAATACACACCGAAAATCAATGGTGTGTTAACAAAGAAAGGAAAACCACTTAGTAGCCTGAAGGTTAGCCTTAGTATTGGTTTAAGCACCTCAGGAAAATCAATAGACTTATCAACATTCACAGACAGTACTGGTCGCTTTGAATTTTCTCCAGTCTATGAAAATAAAAACATCATAAGCACTCCTCTTATTGAGCACTATGTAACTATTGTTTTAGTCGCAGAACTCAGTAATGATGAAAGTACTATTATTTGGGAAGGAAGCTTTGATGGTTATAAAATAGAGGATTACGTAAAAAATAACATGGCTAACCTTTCTTGTGACACTGAGAACCCTCTTAAGTACTTTGCTTTTTCAATTGATGATGAAGAAAACGATGACTACTACGTGAACAGTCAATGTAACTTATTTGGTTATATAGACTCTGACTTGTATGGAAATTAAATAATGCACTCATGATGCAACTCCAGTTCCTATGTCTCCTCTTTGGCCATTTACTCACGGTGGTATTGAGTATCGGCTAGATGGAAGTTCTGGCATCTACTTCTGCGCTCATGGACTAGGAAAAAAATCT
>NZ_JADDYG010000606.1:0-429 GCF_015163535.1 Vibrio sp. OPT46
CTACGTTGCAAAGTCGATGTCAGGCACTTGGCGTGAGCCCGTTTGACTTTGCGTATCTAGAATCGCTTTCCCCAGAAGTGAAGCAAAATTACGTCTTGATTGTTCAAGATCCATTTACCAGCTTTTATGAAGCCGAGTTGGTTGCGGATTTTATTCAGTTATTGCAGCGGTTAGGGAAACACCCTGTTGTTCTGCCTTTCAAACCTAATGGGAAAGCTCAACATGTAAAAGGTTTCCTTAAGAAATTCGCCAGAAATGCACAAAACACTTCGGATTTTCTCAACCAAGTTGCTGAACTTGAAATTCCTATGATCGGTGTCGATGCGGCCTTAGTTCTTTGTTATCGTGATGAGTACCATCAGGCTCTAAAAGAGAAGCGAGGCGAATTTACCGTCTATACGGTTCATGAATGGCTGGTGAATCGACTGA
>NZ_JADDYG010000607.1:0-307 GCF_015163535.1 Vibrio sp. OPT46
CAGGAACGTTGAATTATCGCCACTTTTCGTTCCATAAGCTTTTCTACGGCGGCGTTTTGCTTGTCAATATTGAGTTGCGGATCAAAGTCCAAAACGCGATTGCAAGATTCGAGACTGGCAAATTGATTTAAACATTCACCAAGCTCTCTTTTAGAGCTTGTTCGCGTCATACTGCTTTCTGATGAGGAGAGTAGGGTGACTTTACGGCAATGAAACGTTCCTTGCGGCACTGCATCACTTTGCTGCGCTTGTTGAACGTCATGAACCGATGAATTGGTGTATGTGGATTGGATGTCATTGGACATAA
>NZ_JADDYG010000608.1:0-680 GCF_015163535.1 Vibrio sp. OPT46
ATCAGCGCATCAGTATCGGATGGTGTTAATCCAACGGTTAGCGACAGTGATAGTTTGATTGTGAATCGCGTTAACGATGCACCAACAGTCGATAATGTGATTTCAGATCAAGTGTTAGCAGAAGATTTTACGATCTACACGATTGATTTAAACGACGCATTTAAAGACAGCGACTCCGCACTGAACTTCTCAGTGTCCGGCAACAGCAACGTGTTGGTGTCGATTGAAAATGGCATTGCGACCATTAGCCCAACGGCAGACTGGAACGGCTCAGAAGCGTTGACGTTTACTGCCACCGATCCAAGCGGTGAAAGCGTCAGCCAAACGGTGAACTTCACAGTTGCGCCTGTGGCAGACATCGTGGCAGATAAAGCAACGGTCGTGGAAGACACGCCAACCATCATCAAGGTCTTAGGTAACGACACGTTCGAAGGCGACGATAAAGTGGTGTCGCTGGATACCAATAACGGTCCAGCGAACGGCACGGTCTCGGTCAACCCGGATGGCAGCGTCACTTATACACCAAACGACAACTACCAGGGTACAGACAGCTTTACCTACATCGTTACCTCCGGTGGCGTCAGTGAATCCACCACGGTGAACGTCGATGTCACACCAGTGAATGACGCGCCAGTGGCGACCAATGACAACGCCGTTACTGACGAAGACACGCCAGTGAC
>NZ_JADDYG010000608.1:690-914 GCF_015163535.1 Vibrio sp. OPT46
ATTGATGTCCTGCCAAACGACACCGATGTGGATGGCGATAAGCTGTCGATTGAATCGGCTTCCGTACCTGAAACACAAGGTACAGTTGAGATCGTTGATGGCAGACTGGTCTTCACACCGGCTGATAACTTCCATGGTGACGCTGAAATCACTTACACCGTGACCGATGGTGCACTGACTGACCAAGCGACGGTTAACGTCACCGTGAATGCGGTGAACGACAC
>NZ_JADDYG010000608.1:924-1269 GCF_015163535.1 Vibrio sp. OPT46
GATTGAATCGGCTTCCGTACCTGAAACACAAGGTACAGTTGAGATCGTTGATGGCAAACTGGTCTTCACACCGGCTGAGAACTTCCATGGTGACGCTGAAATCACTTACACCGTGACCGATGGTGCACTGACTGACCAAGCGACGGTTAACGTCACCGTGAATGCGGTGAACGACACGCCTGTGGTTGAAAGCAGCATTGCAGACCAAACCTTGGCAGAAGACTTTACGCCATACAGCATCGATCTAAATACGGCTTTCAGCGATGTAGATAACGTGGATGGCGATCTGACCTTCAGCGTCTCCGGCAACAGCAACATTCAAGTGGCGATCGTCAATGGGATTGC
>NZ_JADDYG010000608.1:1279-2703 GCF_015163535.1 Vibrio sp. OPT46
AATCTGAATACGGCTTTCAGCGATGTAGATAACGTGGATGGCGATCTGACCTTCAGCGTCTCCGGCAACAGCAACATTCAAGTGGCGATCGTCAATGGGATTGCTACGTTCACTCCAACCGCAGACTGGAACGGCTCAGAAACCCTAACGTTTACGGCCACCGATCCAAGCGGTGAAAGCGTCAGCCAAACGGTGAACTTCACAGTTGCGCCTGTGGCGGACATCGTGGCAGACAACGCGACGGTCGTGGAAGACACGCCAACCATCATTAAGGTCTTAGGTAACGATACGTTTGAAGGCGACGACAAAGTGGTGTCGCTCGATACCAATAACGGTCCAGCGAACGGCACGGTCTCGGTCAACCCGGACGGCAGTGTCACTTACACGCCAAACGACAACTATCACGGGGCAGACAGTTTTACCTACATCGTTACCTCGGGTGGGGTATCGGAGTCCACCACAGTGAACGTCGATGTGACGCCAGTGAATGACGCGCCAGTGGCAAACGATGACGCGGCAACAACACAAGAAGATACCGCTGTTACGATTGATATCTTGCCAAACGATACTGACATCGATGGTGATACATTACGTATTGACTCGGCGTCTGTGCCGAGTGACCAGGGGACAGTTGAGATTGTTGATGGCAAACTGGTGTTCACACCGGCCGAGAACTTCCATGGTGATGCCGAAATCACTTACACCATCACCGATGGTTCGCTGACTGACCAAGCGACGGTCAACGTCACCGTGAATGCGGTGAACGACACGCCTGTGGTTGAAAGTAGCATTGCAGACCAAACCTTGGCGGAAGATTTCACGCCATACAGCATCAATCTGAATACCGCTTTCAGCGATGTGGATAACGCCGATGGTGAGTTAACGTTTAGCGTCTCAGGTAACAGTAATGTCAATGTCTCAATAGAAAATGGCATCGCGACCATTAGCCCAACGGCAGACTGGAACGGCTCAGAAGCGTTAACCTTTACGGCTACTGATCCAAGCGGTGAAAGCGTCAGCCAAACGGTAAACTTTATGGTTGCGCCTGTGGCAGATATTGAATCTGACCGCGCGACGGTTGTGGAAGACACGCCGACCATCATTAACGTCCTAGGTAACGACACGTTTGAAGGCGACGACAAAGTGGTGTCGCTCGATAGCAATAACGGTCCAGCCAACGGCACGGTCTCGGTCAACCCGGACGGCAGCGTCACTTACACGCCAAACGACAACTTCCACGGTGCAGACAGCTTCACGTACATCGTTACCTCCGGTGGGGTATCGGAATTCACCACGGTGAACGTCGATGTGACGCCAGTCAACGATGCGCCAGTGGCAAAAGATGATACCGCTGTCACTGACGAAGACACGCCAGTGACGATTGATGTTCTGCCAAACGACACCGATGTGGATGGCGATAAGCT
>NZ_JADDYG010000609.1:0-332 GCF_015163535.1 Vibrio sp. OPT46
TTTAGTAAGGATGGCATGACCGGAATCGTTCAGCCCGTCGGGAGTTCAAGCCTGATTTTAGTCGGGGAAGAAGGTGAAAATATTGATGCGATCGCTACGACTCTTGCATCAATGATTAAGCCAATGTAACAACTTCGACGATTTCCAGCCTTCAAAAGGTTAAATGCCGCTAAATGATCTTATTTAGCGGCATTTTTGTATAAATAGAACACAAAACATTCACCATCCCTATCGCATTTAGAGCTTAAACTCTAAATTATGCATTTTAAGTGCAATTTCCCGTCTTTTAGACATCATTTCTGCAATTTTTATTCAATTTTATCCAATGGTCG
>NZ_JADDYG010000609.1:616-1958 GCF_015163535.1 Vibrio sp. OPT46
TAAATGTTGCTGATACTGATGATGTGGGTGATACGTCAATAGCTCCAAACATTCACCTAATCGTTCCAGTAAATGACAAGTTTGCATGGGGCGTAAACGCATACTCTAATTTCGGCACTAAAACTGAATTTTCAGATAACTACACCGCAACCGAGTACGGTGGTCTTACGGATGTAAAAAGCTTCAACTTTGGATTGGCGGGTTCTTACCGTTTAAACGAACAATGGAGCTTTGGTGCTGGTTTAGATTTAATCTACGGCCAAGGCACAATGAAGCGTACAACTAGCTCTTCAGTCCCAGGGGTTGGCGGTCAAAAAATTCTGGACGTAGATAAAGCTGATGGTTGGGCTGTTGGTTTTAACGTTGGTACTGTGTACGAACTAGATGAAAACAACCGTTTTGGTCTAGCGTATCGTTACAGCCCTGAATTTACGGCGAAAGACGACAAAGGTCAGGAAATCACGCTACCTCTACCAGATATGGCCGAATTTTCTGGTTTCCACAAAATCCAAGACACTAAGTTTGCTGTACACTACAGCATCCAATACATCGGTTGGAAAGATTTCGACCAAATTGATTTTGAGAACCTAAATCAGGGTTTACTTAAAGGTGGTTACTCGAAAGACTATCAATGGCAAGATGGCTGGCACTACGCAATTGGTGGTACTTACTACCTAAACAACAACTGGACACTTCGTGCTGGTTACATGTACGACACAAGCGCTCAAGATAAAGTAACGTCTATCTCGGTACCAGACTCAGATCGCCAGTGGTTCTCCACAGGTTTCTCTTACCATATTGATAATAGCTCAAACATCGATTTTGGCTTCACGTACTTGTTAGGTGAAGATGTAAAAGTTAATGAGAATACTCAATTAGCTCCTGGTCTTTCTACCGGTGTAACAGCAACAACTCATGCTGATGCAATTCTATTCGGCTTACAATACAGCCGTAGCTTCTAAACACTTCGCTGTTAGTTAGTAGAAAAATACTTTATATAAAAGGCTGGATTTCCAGCCTTTTTTCATATCTGCGATTTATTGCTCACTCAATTTGAGTGAACACGTGTATCTAAATCTCACAATTAGGACGCACAGCTGTTCGCTGAATTCCGTTTACAAGCCTTTCACAGTTAGATTATTAAACCGCACAAATAACATTTAAAAGCATAATATTCCAAATGACCACTTACGCTGGATTTTCATTTCTAAAGTAAAAACTCTACCTTTAAACTTTCGTCCCATGTTATAAACAAATCAGCGAACATTCGAATGAAAACCAACAAGACTCTTCTATCAACAGCAGTGGCATTAAGCCTACTTGGCACAACGGGCATGGCTAA
>NZ_JADDYG010000610.1:0-1714 GCF_015163535.1 Vibrio sp. OPT46
ACAACGAATAGCATTAGAAGAATGGATTACTTTTAGTAAGGCAAAACCCAATAAACAGGATATGAATGAGTATTTACTCTGTCTTATAATGGGGCAAAGCCTTCTTAGAACTATTACATCCACAACGTGCCCACTACGAATGTATTCACGGGTAAAAACACCATATGTATCGCTTCAGCTAAACAGCGACCGTACACAAAGACCACAGCCAACACCGACCAACTTCTTGGATTTATACCCAACTTTTTGGCTCGATAAATAAAAAATTGTATCGGCATACACTACTATCATCCTACCTAGCTGATTTTGCAGAAGAAAGTTAATGGCATGCTTACTGCTTATTGCCGTGATAACTAGTATTCACTTTAGGTATTTGTGTGTCCTATAAAGTTCTTCCACTGTCGGAAGTAATGTCTCATGAATTTGGATTGATAGAGGGCAACTTCCATAATATTTCGGAAGCGGATATCGCCTCTGCTATTCCTTCACATCTTACTTTTGAACAACTAAAGCAGCATCTCTACGAAGGTAATCTCGCACTCGTGAGTGATACGCCTCAAACTCCTGCTCTGCTTAGTTACAACGACCCAATAGGTCCTAAAACTTGGCGGCTGAATTCTGAGGTTATCTCTGAACTTTCGGATGATGCGGCTAATAATTTGTTAGCAATAACGAAAACCACCAGAGCAACGGGAGGTTACCGCTCTTGTATCAGGTAAACCTCGACGCCCGAACGAGTTTACACGCCGCCGCCAATCGCAACCGAAAGTGAAGAGGAATTAATCAAGGAGTTTGAGTACAGCTTCGAAGTCGGATGCTCGGATACCACCATAAAGAAAATGGTGCACAGTGACTTTGCTTTAGCGAAAACTGAAAAAGAGAACGCGGTGACCCGTTGGGAGCAAGCCAATACCGAGCAAGGCACTCGCTACACAGCGTTATGTGTGTTTGATGAGCCAAAGCGTTTAAATATCCACATCGCTGTTGACAATCTCGGACTGACACCATTGGAAGCCGTCACATTACAAAAAGCCGGCAGCCATAAAGCTGAGGAAGGTTTTATACCTGTTGTCCCTGCAGTGCGATTGGGTGAACGTTTAGGTTTGCCTACAGAAGGCTATTACTACCACTTTAATGATGGTGAACTTGTCCAAGAATACAAAATTCTTGGGGAAGAAAAATGGGCGTTTTACGCTACGCAATCGACACAAGACAAGCTCAATGACGAGCGTGGTTTTACTAAAGACCAAAGCGCTATTTTGGTGTATTGGAAATTAGCCGATCAAATCATCGAAAATCAATACATCATTTATCTTGAGCGACAAATCACGCGTGAAGAGCTCGATAATCTCAGTGAAAATTAGCTGTGTGAAAACGGGATAAAGTTGGATATCCCCGCATTGTTTGATGCGGTCACACAGCCGGAAGAAGCGCGCTCAGAAGGTAACAACGATGAGACGCAAGCGGAACAAACCGCAGCGACGCACACCGTAACGGTAGGGGAAGACTGGCAAAGCATCGCTGAACTATATGGTATGGGAGCTAAAGCCTTGCTCTTGCTTAACCCAGTGTTTGAGGCCGACCCTCTGTCACTTGCGGTAGGTGATGAAATTAGTGTTGCTGAGAAACAGCAACAACAAGCACCGGACAAAAAGAATACCTTTCCGCCGCTGCGCCCACAAACTTACAACAACATCCGCAACAGTCATTATCA
>NZ_JADDYG010000610.1:1831-3049 GCF_015163535.1 Vibrio sp. OPT46
CCTCAATTTAAAAGACGCCACAAGCTCGCTCGTGTTCGCTAAATCCTGCACCAGACCAGAGGGATGTATTGAAATTGGCGACCAACAAGAGTCAATTAGTAACTTTGGTCCTTGGTCATTCTTCTTTGCACAAGCCAATGCAAACCCAGCTGCTGTCATACCCGCCATTCAAGCGACACAAGCACAAATGGCTATGGGCAGTTCCGCAGCTGTCGCCGGTTCCCCAGAGCAAATGCAGCAAACCCAAACCGCAGCGATGCATTTAGATAAACTGGCCGGCACATTGAAAGACAAAATCGTCGAGGGCTACCGCTGGCAGGTCGAGGGCATTGGCGCTTTGTTTGCCATGCAGCAAAGCTTGTTTGGCGATAACACCCAATACACAGACCAAGATTTACGCCAAGTGACCACGGCGCAAAGCCGCGTTCGTGTCCACATTACCGAGCCCCAAGATGGCGAGTTTTATCCGCAAGTACAGGGTTATCATGTAGATGACACACGAATCCCCATCAAATATGTGAAACAGGGGAACAATGGTCAGTTGTCCGTTGCGATTGAAGAGAACGGACCAACCATCTATTGGACACCAGAAGAAAACGGTGAAGCAAGTTGGCAAACTACCCCCGATCATAGTGATGGGTTTGAAAAAGACGATATACTGGTCACGCCAATCCACTCGGATAGCGATGCGAACGTCACCGTTACGCCTGCGCCTGAAGAGAAAGACTGGCGTGATGCGATCTTAGTATTCCCTGAAAGCTCAGGCATTGCTCCGCTCTATGTGGTTTATAACAAACCGAATAGCGATATTAAGTACATTCCAGCCCCGAAGGGGAGCCCACCGTTACCCGCTTTCCCTGATGCAATTAAAGCAAAGAAAAAAACGTCAGTACAAGGTGGAGGGAAACTGAGAGAGCGGTGGAAAGATAAAAAAGGACGAATCTACGAGTGGGATTCTCAGCATGGAAAAGTCGAGATTTATACGAAAAATGGTAAACATATCGGCGAGTTTGATCACATATCGGGAGAGCAAACAAAAGAAGCAGACCCGGCTAGAAAGGTAGAGAAATAATGAAAATTGTTATTGAAAAGTTCGACAAACAGACTGAGTTACTCGTTTCAGAGTTAGCTATTGAACAAGAACACCTCGATGGAATTGCTCAAGTATTAGGGTTAAAAGAAGATGATATTCAGTTCCTAACAAGTGGGGCTGGCGGA
>NZ_JADDYG010000610.1:3107-3879 GCF_015163535.1 Vibrio sp. OPT46
TTTGATATTAGTGACGCGCAAGCTTTAGACATAGAGAAGTTGATTGATAAATACTTCTATGATCCAGAGTATGATTATCAGTTAGGTACTGCCGACTAAATATGAGAAAACCTCGGCTCCGATGAATCTATCACAAATAGTACAAAACAATAGGCATTTACATTTAGATCCTGACTTAACTATTCACATTGACAGTACATGGAATCCTGAATCCCATATTTTATTTTGCACAGAGCCAGAGAATGGAGGCTTACCGAAGGGGTATGACTACTTCTTAGAGGTATTTATACTGCAAGAATTACTTGAAGGTGTCCCTGAAATCACCGTCGAGCGAATCATCAAATATGCTCAAGTTAATGCTTAATATCAGCTCAAAACTCTCTTGTGACACTTTCAAAGCGGACATTTACTACTGTTGCTGAGATACATAAGGTTCAATAATATGAAGCTTGTAATTAAAGATGCCTTACAAGACTACACCGAGGCGGAATTCTATCGCTTCTTAGAAGAATTTCTCGAAGATACCGACACTAACGACTTAGATGATGAAGCTTATGACTTGCATATATCAAATCTATCCGCTCATTTTTCAGAGTTAGTATCTCACCGTGATGGTAATGCTCTGATCTTCCACCCTTCCCCAGGTAGGGAGGACTCTCCTGACGGTGTTATTTTAGAAATAAAAGAGTGGTGCGCTAAGCAAGGAGAACCTTGCTTCAAAGAGTAAAAAGTAAAAGGCGTCACGATGACGCCTTTTCTTATTCACACGACT
>NZ_JADDYG010000062.1:0-1774 GCF_015163535.1 Vibrio sp. OPT46
TGGTAGCAGAGTCCGTAGATATCTATAATCAAATGAGGCCTCATACGGCTTTAAAATACAAAACGCCCGATGAAGTACATCGAGCGTTTTAGTTAAAAGTGTCAACCCATATCAGGACGGGTCACTCGCTTTTGATGCCGCGTGCCGATCTACCATAAACGTGATCGCTTCTTCATTTAAGCAAGATTTGCTGATGTATTGGCGTTGTTTACCAAGGTGAAGGATAAAGCCCAAATCAGTTTGTTCGAGTTGGTTGATATCATTCCAAGCGAGGCTGCGGTCAACTTTACCGCTTTTGTAGCGTACGCCATCTGCATTCACTTCAAACACCACTTTACTGCCGCGACTTGAGCTGATGGTTTGACGCCACAGCCACCAAGTTCTTTTGAAGTAAACGCTGCACGCTTCAATCACACTCAATACGATAAAGAACCAACCGACATAACCGTTAGGTAGCAGTTCAAACTCCAATAAAACCACACCAAAGATAAGAAACAGCATCCCTTTTAGGTACGCTTGTGGGAACTTCGTTGGCTGGCTAGTTTGATCATAACATTCAGCAAAGAAAGGTTTGTCGAGTGTGTATTCTGTAGTGAATTCGAAATCTTTAGACATGTATGGTTACTTCAAGGCTTCTGTAAATGAGTAATCTTGGTTGCACTCTCGCAACGCCTGCATTGTAGCGCTTCTCGGGATTTATCTTTAGTCATTTTGATTCTGTTTTGTAAATCAATGATACCGCCACGCCAAAAGACCTCGGTGCACTCGCCAATATCAAACAAGGCGAACCATTTGGCTCGCCTAGTTAATTAATGACCTATATGACTTATAAGGCTTTCTACTTTAGAGGGTCGTTGTCAGGCAATGCACTGTGTATCCAGACTGCCAGTCGGTGTTTGATGCTTGCGCCATCTAGCTTGCTTTCCGGTAATGGCGTGATCTGTTTGGCATCGACCAAGAATAGGTAAATCGCTTTTACTCTTAGAGGTTGTGGTGACTGTGGAAGATCAAAGCCTTGTAGCTTCGCCATCTTCCCACCAATCTCTAGTGCCTTCTTAACCAGTTTGTCTTCATTGTGAAGCTTGGAGCTTTTTGACATTGATAAATCCTCTTCTTCGCTTCAATTAAGAATACATGAAGTGTCACGTATGGCGTGTTAGTAAGCTCGCATATTGATAAGTTTATGTCTTACCACCGAGTAACTGGTTGAAAAATAACCTTAATTCTTCGTCACCAAGGCTGAGCAGGTAGTCACCGACATACCATTCAACGATGGATTGATGTGGATGTGCCGTGACTTGCGGATTACCAAACCAAATGCCCTTTTCTGTAGCGAAAGTATGTTGAAGTTCTTTCAACTTTTCACAGCTGAAAGGCAGGATAAGGTGCAACATGTTTGCTCGAGGTGCTGCCGAACGGCATTGCTGCAGACACTACATAAGGTGTTCTATTAATGATTTATTTAGAACAAAGATCCTGTTCACCGTAAACGAGCCATTTCGGCAAATATGCGGTTTCTGGAATTGTCCAGCCATACTTATCGTATGCCAATGCAGCAAGACCAATCAGTTTCAAAGAAACATTCCCTTTTGGCGAATAACGAACATCTTCATTCATGTAGAACTGGTAATGCGCCTCTAACGCATCTTTCAGTGCTTCTTGATAATGCGCCTCATCGCCATCGATAATGGCAACAAACACATTCACAAATGGAATAAACAAAGAATGTACATAGGGCACTCTGGTTGATTCTAAGTATTGCGGAGAAGATTTC
>NZ_JADDYG010000611.1:0-441 GCF_015163535.1 Vibrio sp. OPT46
GGGCTTTTTGTTGGATGATACGCCGGTATTCGTCTACTTGCTCATTGGATTTAGCTATTTAAATCATAGCTAAAACCAAATTTTCTTCACCGAGCCGGAGTCGTAATATGACTCCATCGGCAGCAAATACTGCAAAAGAATTTTTAAACTTTATACCAATCCCGGTAAGAGAGTCGTTCGTTACTACGATTGGTATCATCCTTCTAGGAGCAAGATTATGAACAAACAAGTAAGCCTAATTGGTCTAGACAGAGAACAATCAGCACAACTAGCTCAACAGCTAAATCAACTGCTAGCGCATTACCAAGTGTTGTACATGAACTCTCGCGGTTACCACTGGAATATTAAAGGTGCGCAATTCTTCGAACTGCACGTAAAATTTGAAGAGATCTACACTGATCTACAAACAAAAATCGATGAGCTTGCAGAGCGTATTCTAAC
>NZ_JADDYG010000612.1:0-418 GCF_015163535.1 Vibrio sp. OPT46
TCAGTAAAAGACTTCTTTGGTAACGAAGGTGCAGACTTTAAAAGTGCTTCGTACTGCTCAAGTGAAGGTGTTACGTCTTGCCAATTAAGTTGGTTCATTAAAATTCATCGTAATTCAATCTTGCCGACATTATAACGAAACGGACTATAACACCCTAGCACCAATTTGGTTTGCTCTCGGCATTCAACTCTCAATGAACAATACTTAGACAAATGAGTGATCAACATCGATACTTCTAAGAGTTTTATTTGCCCAAGTAAACCATCTGGGTTACGCTGTCACTAGGTTATGTTTATGGGTCGGAACAAATGAAATATCAACAGCTTGAGAATCTAGAATGTGGGTGGAAATGGAAGTATCTCATCAAAAAATGGAAAGATGGTGAAGCGATTACCCGACATATTGATACAAGCGAAGC
>NZ_JADDYG010000613.1:0-465 GCF_015163535.1 Vibrio sp. OPT46
AGCATCTATCGGGATGCGTTTTCCTCTTGGGGTGGCATTTATATCGGTAAAGATGAGATCGATAAATTCAATATCGGGCCATTTTTGTTTAAAATTTTTTACTTCCTGTAGATACGATTCCATTTTCTTCTCCAAATAGCCTGACGAGTAGAAATTAGAAATAACCAAATTAACAAATAAATTACAGTACTCTGAGCGAGTTGTTTGTTTTTTAGGTTATTTTTAATTTAAACATGCACTTACACTGTGTTTTTGATGTTTAACGGCTGGTTTTTATGTCTTTCTGTTAACTATTTTGTAACAGTTGGTTTTGTTTTGTTCAATATAATGAGCATAAATATTCAGTTTTGAAGCCTAAAAAGTGCGTCAGATCACGTTGTGACGATAATAATGGTCATCTGTGTTGATAATTTTGTACATGGTTTGTAGGGTTTGTGTTAAATAAATTGAACACGGACATATCAT
>NZ_JADDYG010000614.1:0-206 GCF_015163535.1 Vibrio sp. OPT46
AAAACTCAGCCAAATTGCTTTATGTTCCCGAACATATGCTTTAAGCAATGTGAAGTTCCAATATGCTGGTACAGTCTGTGTGAACGTAGTTTGTTTAATAGATTCGGACTCTTTAAATGCTTTATGCAGTCTTCGACTTCTCCCCGAGTAAAGAAACTACTTGGCATATTAAAATTAGTAGGGTGTACTGCCAAGCACCTCTCATT
>NZ_JADDYG010000615.1:0-224 GCF_015163535.1 Vibrio sp. OPT46
AAGCTGATCGAGCAGATTGAATCTGAAGTTGAGCTTATTTACTTACCCAATCCAGTGTTGAATGGGGAACAGTTGCAGTTTGCTGTCGCCAGAGAGTTGGGTATCGAGAACGATGATCCGCTGCGTATCGTTTCCCTCATTCAAGAGCACTTGATTCAAGTACATGCCTTGGGAAAGAAAACCGTCTTGATCGTTGATGAAGCGCAAGCTCTTTCCCCACAAGC
>NZ_JADDYG010000616.1:0-425 GCF_015163535.1 Vibrio sp. OPT46
AGGCTTTATTTCCGACTTGTCTGAATACAGACGAGTCAACATAAGGTTTTAAACAAAAGTTTAGAATTTTATGTTGACTTTCAAAGTGGAAAGCGTATTATACGCACCTCGCTTGAGTGCTAAGGCACTGAAAGCCAAGCTCTTTAACAATATAGACCTATCAATCTGTGTGGGCACTCGTTGATGATAATCCAATTCGATACTTCGGTATCAAATTAGGTTTCAATGATACGAAGTGACCATTGAATCGAAAGATTCAGCACAGTCAATTCAAACATTACTTCTGCTATTTATTAGCGAAAGGAATGTTCAGTATTCATTGAGCCAAACAAAACCTTAAATTGAAGAGTTTGATCATGGCTCAGATTGAACGCTGGCGGCAGGCCTAACACATGCAAGTCGAGCGGAAACGAGTTATCTGAACC
>NZ_JADDYG010000617.1:0-624 GCF_015163535.1 Vibrio sp. OPT46
GGCAGTAAATCCATCTATGAGCTCAAGGATGAGTTAAATCAGATTCATCAAGGTTATCCTTTCACGCCAAGTTCGTTATCTAGCGATGTTTTCGGTCAGCACCTCACTGAAGCACTCCAAAAGAAAGACGCAGCTGCACTTGTTGCTCTTATTAAGGTTGGGAACACCTTCTTTTCAAACGTAGAAGAGCATCAAGAGAACTTACAGATAAGTAATGCGATGAAAGATGCAGTGCTGGAAATGAAATTATATGAGACAGCGCTAGATTCCAACAGCCCTCTACCGTTTCCAGAAGATGCCGCTAGAATCCTGTTCCAAAAAGAGTTTGAAAACTTTTATTCTCGCCTAGAAAAGGCAAGGACGACAACTCATCTCGATAACTTGGTGAAGGATGTGGATCTGTTCTCGAAAAACTTTCCTATTGGTTTTCAGGATGTTAACGATTTAAGATTCAAAACTGCTGATAAATACTTACGCTTCTCCGATATATTACTTAATAAGCGAAGGACTTCAAGCGCAAGACGCGCTATGAAGAAAGCCAACGAGCTTATGAAGCAAATAGAACAGGACTCTAAGCAAAGCTAGTAATACAAAAGGGACGCGAGTCCCTTTTTTGCCGCAGAT
>NZ_JADDYG010000063.1:0-1243 GCF_015163535.1 Vibrio sp. OPT46
CAAAGCATTCAAGAGGGATTCACAACGCTTGGCAGTTTTGGTTTGAATCAGCTTTAGTGTTTACGGCACAATGGCTTAGGTTAGGTGGCGGCGTTGTTCACCTCTTAATGCGGCGTTAGATTTACTAAAGCACAACAGAGTGATACTGTGATGATGTGATATCTAGGAGTGTTTATGTCAATTATATCTATTGGTTACAGCCGCAGAAGCATCCAAGAGTTTACTGACGCATTAGTCAACAATGGCGTTAGGTATTTGATAGATGTTAGAACTAAGCCGTTTTCTAAATACCACCCTGATTTTAACAGAGAATCACTACAGGCAATATTGAGAGATGCTGGTATCAAGTACGTTTTTATGGGGGACACTGTTGGTGGTCTCCCAAGCGATCCTCAATGCTATACCGACGGTAAAGTCGATTATCGCAAAACAGCAAATAGCGATGCTTTTATAAACGGTTTGGAAAGGCTGATCAAAGCAAACAGTTTAGACGTTAATGTTTCGATTATGTGTGCAGAAATGAAGCCTGAACAGTGCCATCGCTCAAAGTTGATTGGAGAGGAGCTCTTTAAGAAAGGTATAATAGTCAGCCATTTAGATGAAAGTAACGTTATTAGGACTCAAAAAGAGATAATAGATAGAATTACAAAAGGTCAATACTCAATGTTTGACGATGAGTTCACGTCAGTTAAAAAATATAGGTGATCAATGAAAGTATTTACTATCGGTGCTTATGGGAAAAGTGAGAGTGAGTTTTTTAACTTGATAACACAAAATGGTATCACTTGCTTTTTTGATGTAAGGCAACGTCGAGGCGTTAGAGGTTCAAAATATAAATTTGTTAATAGTAAATACTTGCAAAGCAAGTTGACCGAACTTGACGTAAAGTACTGTCATATAAAAGAATTAGCACCAACTACCGAAATAAGACAGATTCAAAAAGAGCAAGATTACTTTTCTAATACTACGAAGCGCGAGCGGCAGTTATTAAGTGATGCATTCTGCTGTTTGTATGATCAAGAAATATTGGAAAACCACCAGTTCGAAATGGAAATTTCTGCGATTAATAATGGAGAGTCAATTGTGTTTTTCTGTGTTGAAGAAGAACATTTGGCGTGTCATCGGAGCTTGGTAACAGAAAAACTAAAAACAATAAACTCTTCACTGGAGATCGTCCATTTATGAACAAGGTTGTAATCACATCAAAAACTCGAATGTCGCAAGGTTATTGTGTCGGTGGGTA
>NZ_JADDYG010000618.1:0-311 GCF_015163535.1 Vibrio sp. OPT46
GCTTTTTTAGATGGTTTTGTAGAGGTCAGAGCCAAACTCGAACCGTCATTCTGAACCGCGAGGAACGAGCGTGATTCAGAATCTACCCTCAGATTGTATTAAGTTTATTCATGGCTCTATGGTCTGTAGCAAGCGGCAAGTAGATTCTTAGTCTCACTTTGGCTCGCTAGAATGACGAAGTTTTTCTTATCGCGTAGGCTGGAAGAGTCGCGCTGCTGATGCGTCTCAAGCGAGATTTCGGATGGTCACTTAGGCTTGTCTGGAATCGCTTTTTTAGATGGTTTTGTAGAGCTCAGAGCCAAACTCGAACC
>NZ_JADDYG010000619.1:0-370 GCF_015163535.1 Vibrio sp. OPT46
ACGATCTCCACTATTTTTAAAAAGCATCTTCCTGAGTCAGCCTGCATTGTGCGATTTGGTGGTGACGAGTTCATGATTGTTTTGCTCGAAAAAGCACAACAAGCCAAAATTGTCGCAGAGCAAATTCGCCTTGCGGTCGAAACTGAAACCGCTTTGCAATCATTTAAAACTGAAGTGACCATGAGCTTTGGTATCAGTCAGTTATCTGAGGGGCAATCACTTCAAGAGGCGCTTGCTGAAGCAGACGAAGCGCTATATAGCTCTAAACATACTGGAAGGAACCTCGTTACCTTGTTTGGAGAAGGGAAAGACCTAAATTATAAGTTTGTCCCAGCTCCAGCCAAAAGCGCATAACGTGTTTGTTATGCCA
>NZ_JADDYG010000620.1:0-377 GCF_015163535.1 Vibrio sp. OPT46
GTGTTGCATTTACAAAATCTTACAGCGCTAAGCACGTCGAATTACAAGAGGTATAAAGGTTTACTTGTACTCTTCCATAAAGTAAAAACCTATCACAACATGTATTTTTATCAGATGGTTTAGAGATTGTTAATAATATGAATGGCCCTATGTTTGGGCCGTTTTAGTTCTTATAAATAAACTATTTAAATTGAACCGATATAGGTTCCGTTTTCAACTTAATCAATATGAAATGGAATTGTTATTTCCCGCTTAGTAAGCGATTACCTATAAAGGATATATTCGAGTTTAACCCTAGTGACTTTACTCTAGCGAAGTAGGGTTACTTTATATAAGAGTCCAGTACTTTTAATACGACTTCCATATCTTTTTCACGT
>NZ_JADDYG010000621.1:0-393 GCF_015163535.1 Vibrio sp. OPT46
AACAAAGAAGTTTGCGAAAACTACGTTTACAACTCTATCGGTATCGTCACTTACCTAAACCCATACATCGGCCACCACGAAGGTGACATCGTAGGTAAGATTTGTGCAGAAACTGGTAAGAGTGTTCGTGAAGTCGTGCTAGAGCGCGGTCTGCTTACAGCAGAGGAGCTTGATGAAATCTTGTCAGTAGAAAACTTCATGCATCCTACTTACAAAGCAAAACGTTACGAGTAATAACGAATCCGAAGGGGGCCACTCAGGCCCCTTTTTTAGGCTCTCATACGGTTAACCACATTTTTTATATGCTTTTATTGCCGCTAAACCACTAGGTTCTCATTCTCTGAGCATTTACTCCTGTTCCTGAGTGTTCAAAAAATCAGAATCAAATAAAAA
>NZ_JADDYG010000622.1:0-214 GCF_015163535.1 Vibrio sp. OPT46
TTTACGCCCAGTAATTCCGATTAACGCTCGCACCCTCCGTATTACCGCGGCTGCTGGCACGGAGTTAGCCGGTGCTTCTTCTGTCGCTAACGTCAAATGATAGTGCTATTAACACTACCACCTTCCTCACGACTGAAAGTGCTTTACAACCCGAAGGCCTTCTTCACACACGCGGCATGGCTGCATCAGGCTTGCGCCCATTGTGCAATATTCC
>NZ_JADDYG010000623.1:0-376 GCF_015163535.1 Vibrio sp. OPT46
GAATAAAGTTGTCAATGATTAGATGCCTGTTAGGCAGGAAAAACACTCGGCGGAGAGTGCTTAGGCGCGATGTGTTTGTAAACGAGCTTATCGCATTTAGAAAAGTGATAAGTCGTCAGTGCATACTTTACTCGGCGCAGCCAATGGATGGTTGTCAGGTAAAGCCCAATCGCAACCAGAAGAAAGAATTGAACAGCTTGAAGAAGCGGGCATTCAAACTGAAAGCCGTCGTGTAAGTTAAGATCTTGGATAAGCTTAGAAGAAGATTGAGCGTTAGTCTCAATCAACGTATTGATATCCACCCATTTGAAACCATCTGCGGTACACAGTAAAACCTTTTCACTTTGGACTTTGTTGAGCCAAGTTGTGCTGTGAA
>NZ_JADDYG010000624.1:0-432 GCF_015163535.1 Vibrio sp. OPT46
TCGGAAGACAACGTATTATCCGTTTTGTCGTCCGTCGCTTTCGCTTTGATTGCGCCTATTCCATATATCCCGTAGATATCGAATTGCTCTGTAACTCCGTAACGGTAACCACCACCAAACAAAAGGCGGTCAATGCGAAGAGTAAAATCATCCGGATGGAAAAACTGCGCTGAGTAATCAACATTAAACAACCAGTTCTCAATAAACAAATAGTTACCACCGAGTCCAACTGTGGTCGCATTAGAGTTATCTAACCATTCTTCGTTTGTCGTTCCGGCACCAACATCCAAATGAATGTGTTCGTACCCAAATTTTTCTGCTTGGTCCATAACCGCTGCGCTTGATATCGCCGGCAAAGCAGCTAAAGAAACAAGCAATAAATTTCTCACCATTCGACTTCCTTTCATGAGAATTATCTAAACACTGTATTCC
>NZ_JADDYG010000625.1:0-2073 GCF_015163535.1 Vibrio sp. OPT46
TGTAGGTTTCTGGCTTTGCCTTCAACCTGTTCATCATTCATGTCGAAACCAGCTTTAACAACCTCATCAAAAGGTACAAGATTGAAGTGTACGGGGGTCTCCATGAACGGAACCATTTTCATATGGGCCGGGACAGCTCTAACAAGTTCCATGTACGTAGTTGGCTTCACTTCGGTACGCTGAATGGTTAAATCATACCGTCCATCTTCCCCTTTTTTTAAAATCAAACGGTTCGCTGATTCAGAGGCAGCAAACTGAGGTAGATGAGGGTTAATTTCAAGCATATCGTTTGCTAGCTGCTCATTGGAATCACTGGGACGCTCCTCGTGTTTTAGAACCAACAAACGATTTCTGTCTTTCTGCAAATCAGGAATACCTCCATTAGCCTCTGAAAGCACACTCGATTCAACCAAGCTATAACCATGTTTCAGTAGATACTCTCTATTGACTTCGGTGTATGAGTCTAGATAAGGCAGGGACGTTAAAGGGTCAAAAGATTGCTGATAATCTCTTGCAGACTTTATTTCATTAAGTAGGCCTCCAGGGAGCCTGTATTCATTATGAATACTCTCCAGTGCTCTATCTATAGGGGTTATATGAACCCACTCAGTCCAAAACCTCAGTCTAAACATATTCCATGTCCAATCATTAGGTTTTTTGCTTGTAGCGCTTTTAAAAACAGTTGAAAGTATCATAAATTACATAGTCCTATTTGCTTGCACTTGGTGGTCGTTCAGACTTTTCACCATTTCCTTTGGTGCCATTTCCGTTATTACCACTGCCATTATTTTCATTGCCTTGCTGATCCTGTTGAGGTTGTTGTTTCTGAAGTGAACCATTAAAAGCATCAGACATTTTGTTGAAGGTACCATTGGTTGCTGATAGGTACTGTTCAGAATCACCAAATTGACCAATAGCATCCGTAGCAACCCAAGACATTAAATTGTTGGCTAATAAGTTCGGAGCTTTCAGACAATAAGTAAGTAAACCAAATAGAACGATAGGATATCCTCCTGTAAGCATAACTAAATCAAAAAGGTCCCAAGAGGAAGGTAGATTAACTCCAATTGACTTCCACCAAACGCTATTAAGGAAAGCTAAGCTGAGGTTACACATTGCAAACCCCAGCATTAGTCCAATTACATGAAGAGTCGGCCTCAGGAATATTGCTCCGTAGAGAGCGGCCATTCTTAGACCATGAACAGCCATTAGCCCTTCACCTGCAGCAGAAGCTAATAAAGCACTGCCCAGGGCAATGCCTGCCAGAGCTTCGGCACAAATGATGAAAAAAGCGGTAACAACAAATAGGAATGTAATTATTGGCACCATGGGCAATACATTTCCTAATATAAAAGCACCTAGAAGGCTTGATACAACCAATGGGGCTACTGTTTTAACGAAGAAGGCCAAAGGTATAGCGAATGGAGCTGACAAAGCAGAACTCTCGAGGGCACCTTTGATTACATCTGCGCCTTCAGTTGCCAATACAACGATGTACCAAATGTTCTTAAGCGCTTCACCTAACGTAGATAATAACGCCAAAGCATTTGTAGACCCTGTAACGTCGAATAGAGCTCCATCATAGTCAATGCCGCTCATCCCTGGCGTTTCTATTGCAGATGCCAGATTACCATTATAATTACCAAGGCTTAGAGCTGAGCTTAATATTCCGGAAGCAACAGATACTATTGCAGACTCGTTGCCAGTTGCCGCTGCTTTTGCGTTTTCATTTGTCGAGTGAACGGCCATTAGTGCGGACCAGTTATTCAACTTCTGCGCCTCAGGCCAATCTGATTTTATGTCTCCACTCATTGCAAGTTGTTCAGTTAAGTTCCAAGTGAACTTTGGAAAATTGCTTGCCAGCCAATACGTCTTACATTCGTTTGCTTCATCTATTTCATCATCAAGAGAGGAATCGAAAAGGTTTATACTTGGAATCCATGAGAATACAGAACGGCAGAAACTAGTTCTTTCAGGTATATTTGTACTCATTACATTGTCTAATGAAAAACCTACTCCAGATGAAGCTAATTGCATCATTCCATTCATACGGCTAAACGCTAGAGGAGCCAT
>NZ_JADDYG010000626.1:0-257 GCF_015163535.1 Vibrio sp. OPT46
AGTTTCTGCCGTTCTGTATTCTCATGGATTCCAAGTATAAACCTTTTCGATTCCTCTCTTGATGATGAAATAGATGAAGCAAACGAATGTAAGACGTATTGGCTGGCAAGCAATTTTCCAAAGTTCACTTGGAACTTAACTGAACAACTTGCAATGAGTGGAGACATAAAATCAGATTGGCCTGAGGCGCAGAAGTTGAATAACTGGTCCGCACTAATGGCCGTTCACTCGACAAATGAAAACGCAAAAGCAGCGGC
>NZ_JADDYG010000627.1:0-629 GCF_015163535.1 Vibrio sp. OPT46
CCGCTAGTTTGGGATTTATGATTATATTTGACAGGATTTGGATAATTACATTGAGTGAGGTGTTATCTATCTATATGATTTTTATAAGTATGTATGCGTGATGCTCTCGATGGGAGTTAGATAAATCTATTCATTTGATGCACGACATAGGTTAATATCCTATATAAGAAATCTTATAAGTTGACCACTTAGATGAGCGAGTACATGAACTAATGCTTAACCCACATTCTTTAACTAAAAAAAGAGAGCTGGGTGCTTACTACACACCACCTGAACTTAGCCAAGTTTTAACGGACTGGGCTATTGTGCGTTCTGACGAGGATATTTTAGAACCTAGCTTTGGGGGGTGTGGGTTCTTTGACAGCAGTATAAAAACACTAAGACGTCTTGGTTGCCCATCTCCAGAGAAACAATTGTATGGTGTGGATATCGACCAGCATGCATTTGGCATCTTAAGTGAAAAATTTGGACATATGGTTGAAACTGTAAATCGATTTATTAAGAAAGATTTTATTACAGTTCATCCAACTGACTTCTTAGTTCAGCAATTCGATGTTGTATTAGGTAATCCCCCATATGTTTCAATGCACAATATGACAGAGAAACAAAGAGAAACGTGTGACACGGTT
>NZ_JADDYG010000064.1:0-1852 GCF_015163535.1 Vibrio sp. OPT46
ATGTATCTAGGCCATCTTGAATGTCATTTTTTCTATATACGACGCCGACTTGTGGTTTAAAATCTGAACGCATAACGACAGGTAACTCATTGTAATCAATCAAATTACCCATGTCACAACTGGTCCAACGATACAATAACCAGTCTTTAGCTGGCGTATTATGGCGGATAGTCTTGTTTTCAATTAACCAATTAATGCTTTCGTTAGCTTGGTTAAAATCGGCAACCGTTTGAAACTCTGGCTGGTCGTACGTTACACGGTTGCTCCAGGAGATTCCCCCACTAATATTTGGAGAAGTAGAAGCACTGAATCCAAGGTTAAAATCTAGAGACTCACTGACAGATGCCGTTGCAATGGTGTTTTCTGGAGCATGGCTCATGTGGCGTAAAGGGGCGCCATTTAAATAGCTCAGTGCCAGCTTAAAAGCCGTTGGAACGGTGTAACGGTAATCTCCCCCAGTAGCAAAACCATAGATTTGTTCTTTGTTTGGAACATTAGTCATGTCGAAGCCAGAACCGCCATTTAGGATCAACTTGGCTTCTTTAGCGCCATTTGGTAGCAAAGATTGGTTCCAGACATTTTCTAAAGAATAAATTAAGCGGATTTTTTTCGAGCGTGCATCACCATCATCAAGCTGAAGCAATGTCGAAGTGTAAGATTTCAATGTATCTTCAGCATGTGCTGGTGCTAAAGAACCAAGTAAAGCGAGTGCGATAATACTCGCGGAAAGATGCTGTTTTTCCATTATTTTTTCCTATTAGTCAGCCCATAAAGACTTTTGTTTTAAACCATCTTGATGGGCACTTTATAATTATGGACAGGTTATAAATTCAAGCTCAATAAATGAGCGGTGAAATAGTGCATCTTGTTTTTTATTAAAAAAAGAAAAAGGATAGATTCGTGGGATTAATGTCTCATAGTTTTTAAATTCACCACTCAACTATAATAAATAAGAATTTGGTTATTAAGTCTTGTCTTTTTAAGTTGTTGCTTAATTTTAATTTTCTAATGTTGTGTTGAGATTTTCTATTGATAAAAGTGAATTTTATAAATGTTAGCCATGTTATTTTTAGGGTTTTTGTTATACCAAATTAAGTAAAGTATCGTTATGTGGTTATCTCGGGTTTATGGGTTTAATTCAAATTAAAACAGTGATTTATGTTTTTTTTATTATTTTTTAGAGCTTAATGTAATAGTTTAGTGATTAAGTCCGTCAATGAAGTTGCCATGTTCGTGTATGAAGTTATATGTGCTTTTACAGCAGGAAATTAAACTTTACGTTTAAGATGGTAAAGATAGAAAAAGAAATAAATAAGATTATTAAATAATCATGTTTCGAGAATATAAAATGTAACGTACTTCTAATTAAACGAATGCTTGAATAAACGATGGAGTGTGAAAAGTACTATTTAAGTTACGCTGTCCTATATTCCAGTTGGCATCTTGTTTATACAATGCGTTTTCTCGGCTTAAAACTGGTTTACGTACTGCTAATCTCTTATCCGTTTCTTAATTACACATATTGGCAATATGCTCGCCAAGTTACGTGTATTGGTGTCAATGAAAAACAGTATCTACGATAGCTCTCTCAGGGTTGGAACTGCCACTATGAATTTCCTTCATGTTCAATGTGAAACAATACCAATATTACTCAACTCGTGAAGCAAGTATAAAAAACGGACTGCTCTGGTGTTAGGCACTGCGACCACCGTTTTTAGTACGAACTGTTCGTCGTGAACGCTGCGCAACCTAATGATTGGGAAAACCAAAAAACAAAAAATGTCCCCATGCACAGAGTTAGGAAAAGTCTGCTTTATCTAAGGAAATAGGATACCAACTCACGATGAATAAC
>NZ_JADDYG010000628.1:0-209 GCF_015163535.1 Vibrio sp. OPT46
TACGATGAAAAGTACAGCAGTTCAAGTCACTCGCTCACAGAAGTTGAGGCGAAGAATCTAACTCAAGTACAATTAGATTCCATCCAACACGCGTCAGAAACGGTATTTAAGCAAATGAATCTTCGTCATTTATCTCGTATCGACTTTTTCCTAACGGAAGATGATGAGATTTACTTAAACGAAGTAAACACATTTCCAGGAATGACTCC
>NZ_JADDYG010000629.1:0-323 GCF_015163535.1 Vibrio sp. OPT46
TTAATAAAGTTGTTAAAAAGGAGACTTTCGTCTCCTTTGATTTTATTGACAACTCAAACGCAACAAATTAATAACTTTGTTGGCGCCTGCGCTTATCACTCATGGCATTGCGAGCAAGTTTACCGAATTGTCGACTTTGAGCTCGTTGCTCTGCCAAAGTCGCGCGGTTAAAGGCTTGTTCTCGCAATAGTTTTTGATAGTTATTGAAACGACGAACCTCCAGTTTGCCATTTGCAATCGCAGTTTGAACTGCGCAGCCTGGCTCAGTTTGGTGCTTACAATTGCCAAAGCGACAACGCTGAGCGAGCGCCTCAATGTCAGAA
>NZ_JADDYG010000630.1:0-297 GCF_015163535.1 Vibrio sp. OPT46
CATCCGCATACCCAACCGAAAAATAAAGTTCGTTGCGTTGGTTTAGCCATAGTCAATTCGTTGCGGAGAATATCACAAAGAAGCCAACTTTCTGTGACGCAAATCACCATAAAAGGCCACTTTCTCAAATTTAAGAATCATCATTTAAGCTTGTGAATGGCAACAAATTTTTACAGGGGAGCGTGGTTCTGGAGAGCACAAAAAACAGCTCATTTAAATGAGCTGTTTTCGAAATAATGAAAAAGCGTTAACTCGTCGAGCTAAATTTTATCCGCTACGGTTAACGTTGCAGCTAAT
>NZ_JADDYG010000631.1:0-296 GCF_015163535.1 Vibrio sp. OPT46
CAAGATAGCCAGTTGTCTAAAGAGCAAGAGCAAGCTGTTACTGACATTATTAAGCAATTATCACAGCAATAGGGACCAAAGATGAAACCAATTAAACTAACCATGCAAGCCTTTGGTCCGTTTGCAAAAACTGAAATCATTGATTTTGAGAAGCTTGGCAGTAACCCTCTATTTTTGATTAATGGTCCTACAGGTTCCGGTAAAACGTCGATCTTAGATGCCATTTGCTTCGCCCTTTATGGTGAAACCACAGGTAATGAGCGACAAGGTATTCAGATGCGGTGTGACTTATCCGC
>NZ_JADDYG010000632.1:0-268 GCF_015163535.1 Vibrio sp. OPT46
TGATACGAGCCCAAAAAGAGCATGCTAATAAGATGTTAATGCTTGACAATCAGTATCAGCAGCTTTTGATAGAAAATAACAAATTACTAAACGGTGGGTCTGAACCGAAAAAAGAGAAGGCATCGGATGAAGAGCGTTTAGCAAAATTCCAGGAGGAGACTAGGACAAAACGTAGAGCTCAACGAGAAGCTGAAGTTAATGCTCTGCTAAACGAAATGGAAAAACAAATCTTCGTTACAGATATTTATGAGATAGCTGGTCAGTTGAA
>NZ_JADDYG010000633.1:0-334 GCF_015163535.1 Vibrio sp. OPT46
TAGAATCGTAAACGTCGCTTCATGCATCCATTTTACGTACCAGCGTATTTTTTGACGGGCGGATAATGCAACCTAGGAGCGCAAAAATCAATATGCAATAATAAGAATAACATTGTTATTTTTCACTATAAAGTCACCAAAAAATAACATAAATAGAAGACTTAACACTCAAACTGCGCAACATTTCAATTACCAAACACCAACATAAATAATTATTCTTCATTAAATGGAATGGCAAACCGTATAAACAAGAACAAGCTAGTATTCACAAGGTGTTACATAAATTTACGCTAGTGACTTACCATCTAATTGAACACTATTTCATCAAACTGAT
>NZ_JADDYG010000634.1:0-265 GCF_015163535.1 Vibrio sp. OPT46
ATTGAACCACAGGCTCCTCCACGAAATTCTAAAATAGCGCCAGTATTTTCAGCCCCATTCTTTCCTATAGGCTCATCGACATAATTAAGAGAAGAAGAAGACCCGCTTGAATTAGGGTACATTGAGCTGATTCGTGAAAATGATGGAAATGAGTCGGTTGGGAATATGCTAGATGTCCCATTTGAATTAATCGATTTTAAAGTGAATTTTCTATCATTTGAGCTTTCAAACAACTCAGCACAAGAAAGCATAGAAACCATAGTTT
>NZ_JADDYG010000635.1:0-381 GCF_015163535.1 Vibrio sp. OPT46
CGATCGAAGATAATAATGTCTAAGTCTTGCTCGAGTTTCTGGATTTGATAGCTCAGCGATGACGGGGCTCTGTCTAACTCATTCGCAGCAGCAGCAAAACTCCCTCTTCGATCAATAGCATCTAGAATATGGAGTGCTTCTAACGTAATTGGACTCTGCACATGGCCTCTCTTAATGTGACATTTATCACATTCGTTGTATTTGGATGAACTTATCAAGAACTAACGACAAATTATATAACATATTGATAACTAAAGACTAGGAATGCTAATAGCCTAAGAAGAAGATTCAATACAAATCAATAAATGACAATGGTAATGATAGTAATTACCATTTAGATCCATTAATATCCGCGTGTTGTTACCTATTATGGATCTAAGG
>NZ_JADDYG010000636.1:0-385 GCF_015163535.1 Vibrio sp. OPT46
ATCAATTGCTTGGGGGCAGTATGATAAAGGTATTAGAGAAGAAAGTTTCTCTCCATAGAAATAAACTAAGAGTATTCTTCGAAGGGCAGTATTTACTAATGGCGGGTTTTAAAGGAGGGGCTAAGTTTCAGCTTAAGTCTGACCGTACAAAGAAAGAAATTAAAATAGTTATTGATCGTTTCGGCTCTCGACAAGTGACCAACTCAAGACGAAACGGTAAAGAGCGACCTGTCATTGACTTAAAGCACGCTGACTTAGATATTTTCGGAGACCATGTAAAAGCCTACATCAAAGATGGTGAAATCCGAATTGTCGAATTGCATTCAGTCCAAGAGATTCGTGACAGAGAGCTGAGGTTTAAGGATATGACGAGAAATCTTAAGCC
>NZ_JADDYG010000065.1:0-508 GCF_015163535.1 Vibrio sp. OPT46
TAGTGTTGGTCGAGGTTGCATTTTTCGGCAATTGTTTAGGTTTAATTGATATTTGGTTCTCTGTGTTGTGGCATAAAGAACTTATGCTTTCTACTAGCCCAATTAGACCGTACTCAAAATGAATGTATGGAGTGAAAGTGATAGAAACTATAGATGCATTAGATAGTATCGACTTCGCTAAATCCATTTCGTTGCATTTGTTTTTAGGGATCAACAAATTTATCTTGCCTTCACATTTAGTCTCGATACCAATTACAAGTCCGCCTCTTTTTTCGTGCATTGCATCACTAATAACACCAGCAAAAGTACATTTGGGGCTAAACTTTGATACTCGTTTTCGCCAAGCGTCTCGGTCACGACTTTGCAGTGAAGTAATATATTGCTGACTTGTAGAGGCTGATTTTGGTCCAACAGAGATAATCCATTTAATGAGTGATGGCCAATTTGAGATTTTCATGAGCTGTACCTGAAGGATAATTACACAGTATAAATACCACATTAACACACG
>NZ_JADDYG010000637.1:0-1190 GCF_015163535.1 Vibrio sp. OPT46
CGCTAGATATCACACATTTTTTGAGTCAGTCTTCTACTAGACTCCATCGGTGTTTGTGGACAGATGCATACTAGTTATGAGTAACGAATCCCAGTTCACCAATGGAATCCCTAACAGCCGCCATATCTTCTTTAGCGAGTAACTCGTGATCTAAAGCCAATACCAACCTCTTCTTGGCACGAGTAAGAGCGACATAGACCTTTTTCCATTCTTTATTAAATCGGTTTGCTTCGCTAATACCATTTTGGGTCAAATATTTCAGGGTATTAGAGCTGAGTATGATTACACACGTATCAGCATCCAATCCCTTGATAGATTCGATACTTTGGACTTTGAACTGAACGTCATTTCCCGTACAAGAATTGCACAGCTCATACAATTGGGGGTAGTGATAGTTTTCTAAGGTTAACCTGTGACTGGCTTTTAGCCTGTTAATAGCAATTCTTGCACCGACTTCGGCGACATCGTCCATAAAGTCAGAAAAAGCTGCTTTAACAAACAAAGCTTTGTCTTTCTTGTGGTTAGAATCACGAATCATTTCCTCGATCTCTCGTGGGAATGAGTGTTTGTGTTTAGATGAAGTTGTATAGCGACCATTCTTTTTGTCGATACAAACAAGTTGTTTTGTATCTAAGTAGTTCGTTAGTAGATCGTCATATCGCCCGTCCGTCGATTCAATGTACATGAGTTCACCAACCATTTCTGATAGTGACTCTTGTTGCTGATTTTCATAACAGAAGCTGTTTGAGACAGTTAGTATCTCTCTGGGGATTCGCCTAGTTTGATTGTTGATCGGTAGTATGGTCGCGTATTTTTTTTGAGTTAATTTTTGAACGAAAGCATCAAGATCTTGGGGAAACTTGATTGCTTGTTTTGGATCTCCGATCATGTATATGTCAATATCGTTGCTGCCTAGAACTTCGAAAAAGCGAAGTGCATCCTTATCTAAGTCTTGGACTTCGTCTATGAATATCTTGTCAAAACAGCTTCCTAGAATAGCCAAAAGTCTTCGGACTTTAGCTTTCTTCGCTCTGTTTTTGTGCTTGCTGGTGGTTTCATCAACAATTTGTTTAGCGATGTTGTAGACGCTCTCGGCATGAATGATGTTTTTATCTTTTAATCGTTTTAAGTGCCAGTTTTTGAATCTAGCATCGCTCGGTAACATCATTATTGATGCGTCGTTATACACA
>NZ_JADDYG010000637.1:1243-2378 GCF_015163535.1 Vibrio sp. OPT46
TCTCCGAGAGTGAATGACGAGAATGGGTAGATGATTTCGTTTAACAAGAAGCTATGTACGGTCTGTATACAGAGATTCGACGGAATAAAGCCATGTTGTTTGATTATCTCTTGCTCTATCTTCGCTGTTGCAGAGTTTGTGTAGGTCAGTGCAAATGTCTTTTTGTGACTAGTACAAGCTTCGATGTGCTCTATCAAAGTCTTTGCTAAGCCATAAGTTTTCCCAGCACCTGCACCAGCAATCTGTACTTCTATCATGATACCGCCTCGATGACCTCAGCGATGTGAGCTGGTAACTTGATATCCAGTGGATTCTCTTCATCAACCATCGCATCACATACATCAAGCATTCTTGCTGTCTTACCATTAATCATGTGCTTGGATACTGCGTCGAGGTCGCCTTCTATTTCGAATAAATCACTTAGTAAAGCTAGGTTGTCTTCTGCTTCTACTAAATCAATTTCAAGTGTGTAGTTTGTTGTTGTTCTTACAGTGACATTCGCATGCGCTGTGTCATAGGCATCATGTTTGGCTTTAGCTACATCTGAATTGTCATAATCACGGACAACACCAATTTTCTTGTTCTGGTTATCTTTGTTCAAGGCTAGCCATATATCTAAGAAAGTGGCGTAACCACGTTGACCAATTGGAATAATATCAATGTCGTTGAGGGCTGGTTGTTTAGACAGATAAGTGCTGATTAGCATTTCTTCAGTCGGGCCCTCTACGAGAATGACTTTGTTCGCAAACAGCAGCTTTAAGATGTCGAAGTTAGGTCTCTTTCTTAGGTAGTCAACTAGCTTAGTTGGAGTATCAGACAGACTAATTGCTTTCTCGCCAGTAAACGCCAACACATTAGAGATCTTTAGCTTGTTGATGATCGATGGGTTATGGGTCGAAATGATAGTTTGTACAAGCGAGCCACTGTTGCTTGAGCTTTTCTCAATGAAGTCTCTTACTAAACGAAGGTTGTTAACGCTCAAGTGTGCTTCTGGTTCTTCTATACAGCACAAATTGAATGTATCACCACATGACTTGTAGTAAGCAAACAGGATGAGTATGTAGATAAGATTTCGTTGTCCTAAGCCTTTTTGGTACAGAAATTCATTCCCGTATTTCAAAGTGATGTTCGATAA
>NZ_JADDYG010000637.1:2435-2850 GCF_015163535.1 Vibrio sp. OPT46
GATGTTCTTCAAGTTAGGCAGGTTAGGAGTGCACTCAAGCTGTTTGATAATACTGTCGTAATTCTCAAAATCGTCATTAGTGCCAATGACTTTGTCGAATGTTTCAGTCTTTTCTATAGCACTAAAGAACTCAGAGTAGGCTGTATTGATCTGACCTTTGTCGTCATCGTTGAGAGTGTTCATAAGCAGCTTGGTGAAAATGCTATTGGACTTCATTGAACTGCTTTCTGAGAAGTCATCACGCTCTGCATTGATACTATGGACACTGACGTGTTTTAACTCACTGTATGCGATAGGCTTTTCGTTGTTCACAGAAACAACTTGGTAGTCGTATAGCTCAACGGGTAGAGTAAACCAGTTAATATCATCTAAAGTCCTGCCAGCGAGCGATTTCTTCACAACCTCAAGCAAGTCT
>NZ_JADDYG010000637.1:2902-3728 GCF_015163535.1 Vibrio sp. OPT46
TTGTCGTCTTTAGGCTTAAAGTCATATCTGATCTTGTATGTTTCTTCATCTCCATCAGCAACAATCCACTTAGCCAACAGTGCAGTTTCATAAGCATCTTTAGGATCAGCGAACTCAACGGTTACTGATACTTTAGGAATCTTTTTTAGTTGATTCTCTTCAGTGTCATCACTGACAACAGACTTTAGAAAACCGATAACGGCATCTTTGTTGATATCAGAAACACTCAAACGCTTCTGGTTGAAGTCTATTTGGTTGCCGCTCAACGGTAACGAAAGTGCGGTGAAAAAGTTCGTCTTACCAGTATCGTTTTCACCAATGACAACTGTTAGCTGTTGGAGCTGTGCTTCGAAAAAGCGGAAGCTGCGATAGTTGTTGATCGTTACCTTTCTGATGTACATAAGAATTTCCCTAAAAAGCATACAAGCGCATATGCCACTAATGTACTACAGGTCATGTGGTTATTGTATTGCTCCAACTACTTGTTGGTTCCTAAGTGTGATCGCACGTAACTCGGAAATGTCCAAAAATGATTTAGAGTTAATAGTGATTTAGACCTTATGAATATCCCTTACCAAAAATCTTCCATTTTCATCGTGTTTGTCACTTAAGTATTAACATATGCATTCATATAGACTTGTTTTTAATCAACAGACTCAGATGTATCCCATAATAACGATAATAGCCGATAATATTGCTGCCAAGAAACAGCAGCTCCATCAGTACAGCGGTAGGAGAACCTGCAAGATAATTGTGTATTAGCCAGAGAAAAGTTCCGACAATCATTAATTGACGTAAACGCTGATCACTTTTACAAAATGCAGCT
>NZ_JADDYG010000637.1:3825-5033 GCF_015163535.1 Vibrio sp. OPT46
ATTATTAACGCAGAGGTTAAAAATAGAAACATCCACCTTCTCGATGTAGTAAAGATACTAGCGAAATAGCGAACACTCGCAAGTAACATTAAGCTTGCGGCGGTCCATCGCTCTAATAGAACAAAGTGGCCGCTAATCAAGATTCCAGATATACATAAGCAACAGACAATTTTTTGCCTTTGTTTAAATTGAAATGATATCAGGTCAAGTACGATGGCGATTGCTATCAATATTTGGGACCAAAGAAATGCCGACATGCTTCCCTACTACAGAATTTAAAATAAATATGGAGGTAGGATTATGCGCATATCTCCCAAAGTAGGAATTAACTAAAGTTAATTCCTACCTTATATTTAGCTTTTAATTCTGGCTTTCAATCTCGATAGGCTGACAGGGCTGATACCGATATAACTGGCTATCTGAATGTTATTAAGTTTGGCTAACCAATGTGGCCAATACTGCAGCAAGTGCCGATATCTTTGTTCAGGTGTGTGGAGCAATAGCAGGGCCTCTTTCTGCTCCTTGAATATTAACTGTTGTTGCAACAGTGTAATTCTGGCTTGTGAGAACGAAGGCAATGCAAGTAAATTCAAGGGGATCCTTACTACTTCTGTTGCAGTAATCGCTTCAATTTGATATTGGGCAGGCACCCCCTGTAACCAACTTGAATAGAGGAAGCATAGCTCATCTTTAAAGTAAAACTCTTTGCATCGCTCAAGCCCATTCTCACCGTAATGACAAGCTCTAAGTATTCCGGACATGATAAAATAGCCGTAGTCCTGCTGAGAGCCCTGTGCGAGCAAAATATCTGTTGGGTTTAGTGAAAGCAATCTAAATTGAGTTAAGAAGGGTTTAACCGTTTGAGGCGGAACACCCATCTCAGAGAAATAGTCAGTCACATTAGTGAATTTACCCAACATAAAAACAGGTCCCATATTTGCTTTATTTCGCCAAGCCTAACACATCTAATAATTAGAAATATCCAAGATACTAGTGATTATTGGTGACTTTCAAAGGTGACCACTTGTTTAGACGTTTCCAATGTAAAACCTTACCTAGAGAGATACAAACTGAGCTAGCTGTCTAAATCGGTTTTGTCCATTTTCGATTCAGACTTTCTCGGCTGAATATGTGACCGGCTGAGTATCCACATTAGATACCAGCCCGTTGAATCATTAAGGTATTTGGTTTTGCACTATATTTAGTAC
>NZ_JADDYG010000637.1:5083-6870 GCF_015163535.1 Vibrio sp. OPT46
ACTAGTAAGTGCATTTATCTTTCCAAGAGTTGTTTCTGAACGTTCTTTAGCTTGAGTATAAATAGGCATTAAAAGTTCTTTTTTATCTGGAAACCGACTCATTAGGCGACAATACTCTTGTTCCTCCGCAAAGGTAACTGAAAGTTCACTTTTATACCGAATACGTTCTTTTTGTAACGTTTCTATGTATTTTTCGTTTTGGCTAATTTGAGTTGTTTTTTCCGGTACCATCGTTTCACATTGATACTTTTTAACCATTTTTTTAGAAAATGAGCTCAAGTTGAATGCTTCAGTTTTTATGTATTGTTTTGCCCTGCCATTACCCACTGTTTTTAAATATCCATTGGATACAAGGCGATTTACTTGGCGATAAACGTATTTCCTTGCGTCATTCGCATTATCAAAGCAGTCAATGGATTGTTGTAATACATCGCGAGCCTGAGTCACCGTGAACCGATCAAGATTATGATTAATAAGAAGGTTATAAATTGGATGGCTTAGTTTTTTGGTTCTTTTCATTGTTACCTCTATCTCACAACAAACTTAGGATTGCTAAGTATACAAAAATAGGTAAAACTTAGACAATCTAAGTTATCTATAGGTAAAAAAAGAATGTCTAAGTGGAAAACCCGATCCCTGCGAGGCTCAAAGCTGCACGTAAAAAAGCTAAAATCACCCAAAAAGACCTGGGAGTAAAAATCGGAATGGAAGAAAGTTCAGCCAGTGGTCGTATGAACCATTACGAAAAAGGTCGCCACGTACCAGATATTGGTACTTTAACCCGTATGGCTGAAGAGTTAGGTGTGCCACTGAATTATTTCTTTTGTAAAGATGATATAACCGCTGAATTAGTTTGCTTGATAGATAAATTAACAGACGACGATAAGAAAAAATTGTTGGCTAAATTAAATTCAGAAAACAATCTCTAACATAATAGACTTATCAGCCTAAAGGCCTAAAAGTTATACCTGATATATTTACACTATCATTGCCTGAGTCAATTATGTCTTTTTCTGATCCAATAAACTTTGTGATAAGAACATACGAAACTGGTATGTTCTCTCGGGGATAGCACTCGGTACACTGCATTTCAACTTAGTGTAACCAATTGAATTGTAAAAAGCCGCACATTTGCCCGGCTCTCTCATGCTTTACATGCGGTTATAAATCAAATCCATCATATCAGTTGCGGTATTGCGAACATCTTCAATATTCATCTCCATCAACTCGTGCATTGGTGAGTTTAAAGTTGTTCTAAAAGAATGAATCTCATTTGCTACTGCCTCAGTTATAACATTACTGTCCTTAAGGGTATCGATACAAACTGAAAAATCGGTTCTCATAGTGGCCCCGTTGGTTCTGAGTTGGTTTTTGTATCGATGGCGAAGCTCTGTTTCCAAGAATGGTCTAAGTATCAGTATTTTGTTGTCTTGGGTTTCATTGTTTATAAATGCAGTGATTTCGTTGTATGCATCATCATGCTCCGTCGCTGTCATCTCTGCCTCTGTAGTAGCAGCAAAGTCCGAGCCATTCGCTACTTTTACAATTTTTAGTGCTCTCGTATTATTGAACTTCTTAATTGCTGTCGCGGCCATTCCACGGTAGTGGGTTGTTATGAACAACTGCTTTATAGTTGGCGAAATCTCATAGAGCTTATTCAAAATACTAGAGATTCGTTCATTGTCAAAGCTGGTCACTGGGTCGTCCATTACCAATATGGCTTTGGCTTTATCCTCATTTGAAAGCTTGTTAATTTTAGCTAGATATATGCAAAGCGCCAAAGCACG
>NZ_JADDYG010000637.1:6925-7658 GCF_015163535.1 Vibrio sp. OPT46
TCTATCAGACTCGCTGAACAGGCAATTCATCTTGTTTCTTGGAATATTTTTGCCGTTGAAACTTACCTCTAAGTCGTAGACTATTTTTTTACCTCCATTATTTTGCTTTCTACTGATATTGAAGTTTCGAGAGCCAAGGCTTTGGAATAGTCGGTTAATCTCATCAAAGTAGTTATCTAGAAACTCCTCTTGTGATGCTTCTAGTGTTCCCTTGTTGTTATTGTATGTTTCTTGGTCTTGTATTGCTTGAGTGCTAAGTTGTCTATAAGTTGCGCATTTTCCCTCTAAAGTATGACGTAGTTTTTTATTCTCAAGTGCTTTCTGATTTGTGTTTTCAGCGGTTTTAATAGCAGCTAGCGCAGCAGAATCAAGGCCGTCTTTAAACTCAATAAGTTTTTCATTTATTGATTCGATTACGACCTTATAGGCTTCTTTGGCATCATTAAATGAGTCTATCGCTGACTGTAGAGGCGAGAAATCAATTGTTTCAACAGAGTTGTATGCTGTTTCGATTTTTACATTTAGAAGCTCAAGAACTTGAGGCTTTAACTCATTGTGTTTTTCGCTTAAGTTTTCAATCGATCCCTTAACTACCTCATACATATCATCGACAAAGGGAATCAGCTCCGCTATTTGCTCAGTCACAGATTGTTCAGGGTATAGCTCAAGTATTCCTTTATTTTCTTCGTGAATCCGATTAATGGCTTGCTCATCAATTGTAATCAATTGCTTG
>NZ_JADDYG010000637.1:7716-8747 GCF_015163535.1 Vibrio sp. OPT46
GTCAGTAGTTGTGTAGCACTTGCTTTGGTTTCCCTAATGAAGTTAGAAAATGCTTCATTGAATGCAACTTTGTAGCTTTCGATTAGTTCTAATGAATCGCCTTGAAGTTCTTGACCGCAAAATGGACAATTTTCATCTAAATGAGTCAGGCCGCTGGAAGCCCAGCCTTTAAAGCCGTTCTGCTCCTTTAGGTGTTCCATGTGCGCTTGTACTAGAGCTTTTGCGTCGGTGTGAGCTTCTTCCATACTAGTTGCTAAGCACTCATTGATTTCATTACTTGTCGCTGTGATATCAAAAGTAGTAGAAATCTCTTTTAAGTTCTTTCGTGTTTTAGATTGAGTGACGCTACCAATCTGTACCGTTAATGATTCTTGCTCAGCGATAGATGCGGCAATTGCAACATTCAGCTCTTCGATAGACTCTGTTGGAAGCTCAGAAGCTACGTATGTTATTACATCGGTGATACCGCTCGCTTCTAGTTCGATCTTAGCTGTTCGTAAACTTGCATTTGTAGTAGCTAAAGCCTCTTTCTCTGCTTTGAGGGCTTCAAAACGCTCGGTATTTTCTTCACCTAGAATGAAGTTTGAAATGTTCTCTGAGTTTTCGCGGTTATTGACTGTACCGCTCATTACATTTCGATGAATGAAATTGTGGTCAAAGATATGCAGTTCACAATCAGCAGGTAATCCTGGGGCCCAAGTTTCGTTTGCAAACACAGAGATTGGCGCGTTATCGAACTGAAATTCGACTTTCATTGCATTAGCCGCTGTTCCTTGCCTTGGTATAGATTTACGGTTTTTGATCAGCTCAGGGTTGTTCGACGCGAGAGAATAGAAAATGTCACACAGCGTACTTTTACCATTTCGGTTTTCACCATAGATTATATTCACGTCAGAAAACTGCGTGCCTCCAGCTCTAGCGCTGTGATAGCTGCCGATACCTTCAATTTTTCGTATTCTTCTTAGCATTATGATACCCATTTGATAGATGATGTTTCATACTACCAAAGGCTCATATCTAGAAAGTGGTCG
>NZ_JADDYG010000637.1:8800-9319 GCF_015163535.1 Vibrio sp. OPT46
ATAGTCACAACACCCGTCAATCGGATGCAGTTCAATAAGGATGGCAGCATGTTAGGTTGTTGGGCGATGCTAATATATGTGAACTAATAGTACGAATTTTATAGTAATTAGGTGATTTCTACGTTTTGCTACGTGAGGCTATGCTCGTATGGTAAAGAGGAGAAGCAACTTTCCGTATAGTAAAGTACCGACTATCAGTAAAATGTTGGTACTTTGTTTGAATGAGATAGCTGAGAATTTTTGGATGATTTTCTCAAGTGTTACTTAGAGAAAGTGCTTTTTGTTGAGAAAGTTGTAAATCCATTGGTACTACTGCATTCTCTCATGATTCATAAAAACGAAAATTAATTCTTGTTGGCGCACAATCATCCTTCAGGCGTCGCTGAGCCGAGCCAAGCTGACAGAAGGATTACAAGGCGTCTCACCGACGCATTAGCATTGGTGGATATTCGTATTTTGGACCATTTCGTCATCGGAGATGGGGAAAGTGTCTCTTTTGCTGAAAGAGGCTGGATATAA
>NZ_JADDYG010000638.1:0-290 GCF_015163535.1 Vibrio sp. OPT46
AATACCATGGCTATTTTCATAAACCAAATTCGTTTTAAAATTGGTGGTTTTGGAAACCCTGAGACAACAACAGGTGGAAATGCTTTAAAGTTCTACGCGACAACGCGAATTGATATTCGCAGAACGGGGAGCTATAAAGTCACCGATTGTACAATGGGTAATGAAACCAGGATTAAGGTTGTCAAAAACAAACTTGCCCCTCCATTTAAACAAGCTGAAACCAAAATATTGTTTGGTAAGGGTTTCGATTACTACGGTGAAGTTCTTGATTTAGGCTTAGATGCTCGAAT
>NZ_JADDYG010000639.1:0-451 GCF_015163535.1 Vibrio sp. OPT46
ACCCCCGCTTGCGCGCTACTCATCACGAGTAAAGGTAAAATTAATCTTAATTTCATCATAGTAACCCCTATTATTTTGATAAATATACGTCATTTTCGTATAACAAACAACAAACAAAGCTGTAAGGTAACCTACGAATAAGAACAATTTCTTATCGGTTATCTGGCTTCCAAATTTCGTTTTTTCGATATGGCAAGTTGTTGCCTTGGTTGTATTTTGACAGGAGGTGTATAAAAAACTCTAATGGTGTCCTTTTGGTAAGAGAGATTAAGGACATTAATACATAGAAAACACACATGGCTTTAAGGTAGTTCCAGCTGAACATTATTGGCAATGTCAAAACCGGGACGATAGTAGACCCGTCCATAAGTAGGAAAAGTGGTCTTTTCATCGCATTTTGTACCGCTTTTCTATCCAGCTTCGGTTTATATTCCATTATTCTGATTCCATA
>NZ_JADDYG010000640.1:0-260 GCF_015163535.1 Vibrio sp. OPT46
TGACCGAAAACATCGCTAGATAACGAACTTGGCGTGAAAGGATAACCTTGATGAATCTGATTTAACTCATCCTTGAGCTCATAGATGGATTTACTGCCGTCTTCTTTACTGTACCGAGACTTTTCAAGTTGACTGTTGATTTGCCTTGCTATCGAAAGTAAAGTGGAGTGCTTGCTTGACTGAATATCTAAGGCAAGAACTTCTATTTTATGTGAGTCAGGGTAGTAGGTTTTTGCTTTATCAAGTATGGACTCAATTTC
>NZ_JADDYG010000641.1:0-2854 GCF_015163535.1 Vibrio sp. OPT46
GCTACATCTTCAGGATAAAGCTCGCATATTGCTTCTCTGTAAGCCTCTTGGCAAATAAAGTCACAACAACTGCTTTCTGCACTTCTTTTTATTCCAGCGATTAGCTCTCTAGACACAAACTGTACTTCCAACAAAAAAACAAGTTCAAACCTAATCTAATTTACCTTTTTTTTCAATGACTCCTATCGAGTTATCGATCCGTTAGATTATGATTTTTCTAACACCAAATCGGAAATTAATTCTTTATATTCAATATGTTTTGTTTAATGGAGTTAATGAACATTTCAGACATGATTAACACTCATAATCTCCTCAAATTGTCAAGGTCAAGAATTAATGCGTTTGTGCTACTGTCCAAGGCTTTTCCATAAGTTAAATTGGTTTCATGCATTCAAGGTAAACCATTGCTACTTAAGGAGAACTAATGAAATCAAATGTGCTCCCCTTTAAGGGAAAGCAAACGTCTAAACTTGAGACAAGTCAAGAACCACAAGTTACTGTACAAGAGCTCGCGCCCAGAGAGTTGTTTGATATGGCTTTTGGCGATGAGCAAGAGCGAACAAGGCTAAGAGAAATGAAGCGGAGGGAATATGGGTTTAGTAAATAATCAAAGTACTGAATATGAGCAGTACATCGATGAACAAGAAAAGCTAGTCGGTTTAATCAGAGTGGCTGGGGCAAGGATGTACGGCTATGGGTATGACGATGCTGTAGAAGACTGCCAAGACAGAATCAACATGCTTGAAAATGAACGTGAGTTGTTGGAAATCACGGTACATGAACAAGAGGAAAAGTTAAGACAAGTAGGCTCTCATTTAGGTGCCGGGCTCAGTAAGCTTAGGTAATCAGGTCTAACGCTGAACGCCCCCAAAAGCTATGCCATCCAGTCCATATTATTTTTTAGTCAGTTGGTCATTTAGTGAGAAGACCAACTGACTAGTTTGGAAAAGTTCGAATTACACTATGCGAGTCTACTTAACTAATTGAGGAAATTTCAATCATTATGCTCTTGTTATAGCAATCACCTAAGATAAAAAACCAAGTAATAAATCAGCACTTACTGCCTACCAGTGCTTTCTTTATAGTCTGGGAACCTTTCCTGATATCGTTTAGCAATAGAATGATAGCTATTGTTTTCTGAGACAACCCGGCCCCCTTCTAAAAACAAAATGTGCCTCACTGGTATACGTTCTCTGAGTAATTCTTCTAGTTCACTAAAATCGAAACGTTTCCCTAATTTACATTTGCAAACCGTACGTACTAAGCTCCCCATTTTGGAAACCCTTTGCTTCTCTAGAACAAGGGTATCAATATCATTATCAGTCCAAACGTTCGGATTAGGAGGTGTACCATTATGGTAGAATGCAAGATGATGGAGAATACAGGTAGACCCCTTAGGATTTCGGTCACCTATAGGTGTACCATTTGGTTTGCTTGAATAAAACTGCTCCCATACAACAAACCCTTGTTTGTTAGGTACTACCTGACGGGCTATCTGAGATGAAAAGTGAGAGATAGGTGGTTGATAATTAGGTTTCAGATAGTCCCAATTTGGCCGATCACTTTTTGCTTCAAACAAACATAGTTTCCCGACTCCCTTGTCATAATCAATCAATAGAACACAAGCATCAACGCCCCATGCTTGCTCTTCATTTGATTTCAACTTCTGTGAAAATGCAGCTGATTTTAACGGTAGCCTAGCATTAATCCTATTACGAATTTCTGCAGTTAGGACAGATGTATATTCATTTTCACTAGAAATGATACCTATACTAAAATCGGTTCGAAGATCAACATCAACCTGATTGATCAACTTTTCTATCAACTCTCTCGTTTCTCTGTCAAATAGTGCCATTTACTTACTTCTCCTAATTTACTCATCTCGATAGAATTATGATTGGCGTCTCTTTTTAAAACGGCCTGAGCTACTTCTTTTGTTCTTTTGAAACTCTCTTGCCAGTTCAAAAATGTTTTGTGAGCAACGTTGTACAGAATGAAACGGATGGGATTCTACGAATCGTAACTTGGCTCTTGTGATGGCGACATACATTAGATTCAACTCATCTCGAATTTCGTCTTCTGTACGCTCGATTAATTTCAATTGGTCACAAAAATCATCCCCTAGCACCACCTGGTCAAACTCTAGGCCTTTCGTTCTGTGGCAAGTTCCTACGACAACTTCAGCAGCCTCAATTTTATCCACTTTAGAACGCTTCAAGTTCTCATAAATATCAAACAAACCAGTATCATATTTAGAGACAAGTCTGAGGATTCTAGCCATATCGATGTTTTTCGTTTTTTTTGCAACTTCTACGAAATCTTCGAATGTAGTAAAATCACGCTTAAAGTCACGTGAGCGTATTTTATCGTACTGCTCTAGCTTCAAGTAGAGTAAATCAAAGAGCTCGTTAAATGGATAGTTATTAAAACCTCCAGTCCAGTAAATGTTCTTGCCACGTTCGTCAGCTTCTATCGCGACTTCAATCGTTAATACGATCGTACGGTTGATATAGGCTATCTGGAGATTTTCATCTAAATCGTTTTCTGAAGTTAAAACAGACTCGATAATGCCATTATCGGTCCCCTTAAGCCGTTCATGAACACCAAGTTGGTTCAGAAAGGCATTGGCATATGTAGCAACCTGTTCATTGAAGCGAAATGACTGGGTTAATGAGAAAACTTCGGCTCCACTATTTTCTTGAACTTTCAGTGCATCTTCGGCACCGCGATAACGATAAATTTGTTGCGACTCATCGCCACATACATAGACTCTCATATTAGTTTGAGCTTTCATAAAAGCTCTCACTGCAGGGTTAAGGTCTTGCCCCTCATCTACAAGTAGCACATCAAAATG
>NZ_JADDYG010000642.1:0-226 GCF_015163535.1 Vibrio sp. OPT46
GCTGGCGATCTCAAAAGCCCGCTGCAGAATAAACTCTTTTGTCACTTTTCCTTTTTGCATAATCTTATTTTTAGCACGATCGTTCTTTTTTGCAATCTCGAGTTAACTGGTCTAACCATTATTCAGTACTATTTTCGACTCACGAATCAGGTATTGATTGCGTTAATAGGTTAATAATTAAGAAGTTTGAAGTAAGTCTTAATTTTCGAAACAGCTTCAATGTAAG
>NZ_JADDYG010000643.1:0-340 GCF_015163535.1 Vibrio sp. OPT46
AACCAATTTTGATTTTGAGCTTATTAAGCATGTGTTGCTATGGGTAGGAATATTAGACATTAGTAAAAGAACAACAAAAATCTCACTTATTACACAATGATTCAACATCGAGCTAGGACGCTTGAACTTTTATGAGTCATTTTTGAGCAGAGAGCCAAGTAGAACGGCTAATTCCGATTTATACTTTCAAGGTAGAGAGCACTGTGCTCGCATCCACCGCAAAGTAACTATAGATATCTCTGCATTGTATACTTTGTTAAACTCCGCCCTTTAATGAGTAAGGCCCTTAAAAATGATGACTGACGAAGAGAGAATCGAGCTGCAACAGAACAATCCACTG
>NZ_JADDYG010000644.1:0-345 GCF_015163535.1 Vibrio sp. OPT46
CCAAAGTTTTTAGTCCCACAATTGGTTATAACTGTTCAGCCAATTATCAGGTTAACTGTACTGATTTTTGTTGTTAAACATTGACTGCGTTAAAGAAACGGAATTGTTATTGATTGTATAATCGCCGTTCATCAGTATTTACTAAAATAATTATGTTCGGTCATCTTTATGACGGAACGAGCAGCAATGTCATCGAGCGACATCAATAGAAATGACGCCGTACATTATAAAAGCCTAAGAAGGATGAGTGCATGAGTCAGGACAAGATCGATATCAAAGATGTGACTCCTAAAACCTATAATCCCAAAACCCATAAAGGAAACGGGGATCGGTTCAACCCAAGTA
>NZ_JADDYG010000645.1:0-335 GCF_015163535.1 Vibrio sp. OPT46
CTCTTGAGAAAGCGCATCGTATCGCTGACATAGATAAGAAAATAGTTGTTTCGCTTCGCTGTTCATATCGGTGCCGCTTTTGTGTTGCTTGGTTTGAAAGCATTGATGTCTCAAACATTGTAACCATAGATAGCAACACAAAACGCGGTAAACTTTTTCAGTAATGATTTCCTATTTTTGAAACCTTAATTGTTACAAATGAAGTTGATTGGGTTTTATATGGTAGTTGTGAACGAGTGTTTCTAGTTGAAGGGAGAATACGCTGGTTACTGGATTCTTACTGGAATTCCTTTGTTAAAAGGCGAGCTGCTTGGTTTAATGCCGCTCGTTTAACT
>NZ_JADDYG010000066.1:0-261 GCF_015163535.1 Vibrio sp. OPT46
GAGGGCTTAAATTATATATATTTGCAGCCTAAATCGTCGATTTGACGAAGGCGGTGTTCGCGAACATTTTGCATCACTGTAATACGATTAAAGTCTCGGTCAATCATGGGATTTAGCATCGGTTGAGGTACTCAAAGCTCTGCATGTTCATTAAGTATAAGATGACATATTAAAATTGCTCTTACACTCTTAGTGTATATTATCTATGTTATGTTAAATTCACGACGATTGGAATTTTGTACACGTAGTTGTTACCACCTA
>NZ_JADDYG010000646.1:0-308 GCF_015163535.1 Vibrio sp. OPT46
TCCATGCGAATGTGGCCGTCAAGAATGCAATGAAGGAAAACATCCTGCTGAAAGACATCACATGGCCAAGTTTGTTACTTTTCATAAACGCCTCCCGAAGCTAAGTGGGAATAGACAATTGTGGTCATATACCACACTTTAATTGTCTGCTCTTTTGGGGCGTTTCACACAAAAAAGTGGCTAAAGATTTCTCAAAAAAGGTGAAATATTGAACTGGTAGACAAATCGTTAAACTGAGTTGCACAGATATGACTTCGGTTGTCTATCACTTCAAAGTTTTTAACTACGCAGATTAAGGGCATGTAGCG
>NZ_JADDYG010000647.1:0-1226 GCF_015163535.1 Vibrio sp. OPT46
TCCTCAAACATTTGATTAAACGCTCCCCAAGCGAAAAGCCCTTGCTTACAAAGCAGGGGCTTTTTTTTGTCCGTATAAATTCAATAAAAGAAATAGAGACCTTACAAGAAAATTTCTCTCCACTAATAGGGGATACCCCTAGTCGCCACCGAGGCCCACCCGCCGGACTTACCCCAGCATCACTAGGGTTCGTCCCTCACCAAGTTCTGCCGCTCAAGGCTGTTGTCCACCAGCGCTAGTACGATGCCAACAAAACCCCGTTGTCACCGTCCTAGCAGAAAGCTGGTGGCCACATGAATCGCCTTCGGCGAGCTAAAAGCATTTGTATCGCTTTTCTTAACGGCTTCGCCTAAAAAGCTGTCCCTCTGTCGAGCCCCATTGTATCGCCTTTGTCCGGGGTAAAGTCAACCAATATAGTTAAATATACTTAACTATATTTAATGTTTTAATGTGGTATTTTAGAGCGTGTTTTAGTATAATTTCCTTAGTTGCTTATGTAACTATCTATTTTAAAACAATTGCTTGGGGGCAATATGAAGATTTCATCATTCGATAAGAAAGTAGTCATTTCATTACTTAATCAGCTGACACCCGAAAAGACTGAAACATCCACGGAGAGAAACGGCGAAATAGACAAAGTAGCCCTAGCTGTTCGATTAGGGAAAATCCGATTCATTAAACAAGAAGACCAGTATGTAGATTTAAAAGCTCTATCTGGTGACCTATTTAATCCTGATGTGAACATCGATATAAGAAAAGAAGAACTTAAGCGAAGTGAAAGTGCTTTTAGAGTGCGCGTTCATCGTGAAGGTGTTTGGATTGTCGAATCGCAATATTGGACCGGGAGAGCTTGGGAAGGTATCGAAGGTATCTCAAACAATGTTATTTGTGGCTTTGTAGGTGATGACTTTGTTGGCTCTGGATACGAACTGGATTTAGGTCGCGAAGCACTTACTGCATACAATAGCCAACCCCTAGACGCGCTTGGCTTTGTAATTGATCCGTTCCGTCAAGAATAGTAATCGGTAAATCTAACGTGTATAGAGGGCTCAATGGCCCTCTTTTTTATAAAAAGTTGCTTGGGGGCAGTATGGACAGAATCATAAAGATCAACGAAGAAAAGAAGGCACAAGTAAAAAAAGCACTTACACTAGCATTCAAGTGCGTAAATGCTATTCAAGGCAAACGTCTTAGAAGCATCCGAACCCAACCTATTCAGAGCAAAT
>NZ_JADDYG010000648.1:0-7086 GCF_015163535.1 Vibrio sp. OPT46
GCAAATAATGGAGCCTCTGCGGTAGAACTATTCCACTCTCACAAGATTGATCTCGTTCTTATGGATGTCCAAATGCCGGTAATGAATGGATTTGACGCAAGCCAACGGATTAAGCAAATCACATCTTCCGTTCCAATCATTGCCTTATCTGGTGAGTCTGGAGCTAGAGAGTTGGAGCTAATTTCGAAACTCATGGATGACAGACTCGAAAAGCCCACCACGTTAAATGCACTTCAAGTCGTCATCCAAAGATGGTTACAGAACGAGAATTTTGCACCTTCCAACACTTTTTAATTTGCAAATATAGAATTGGCACTAGATGTGCATTATTGGAGTAAATCGAATTATCCAGAAGGTCAAGCAGGCTGCAAAAGAGTAGCGTATGAGCTTGATAAGGAGATCGCCATGTTACTTCATCGACATACATACTACGGCCTGATTCATCATGGAATCAAAACACTGTTACTTGATCGCTTAGGCCACTATACAGAAGAAGAGTATCATCAATATCTGAGCTTGATGACTGGTAAATCCACTTGCTTCACGATGTCTCTTGAAGAGCTAGAAGCAACGGTCGATAACTTACTGCGGGAAGGCTATTTAGAAGATGTCAAAACGCTTATTTCCCAATATCAACGTGTTGCTTAAGGTTTAAAACTCTCAACTCTATTGCCGCTTCACGCGGCAATTTTTATTCCTTCCATTTGCTGTTTCGACGTGGAAGAAGCTTGCGGGCTGTACGATATACTAAGCGTTACTATTCTTACCTTAACTTCCTCAGTATTCACATCTTGTCAGATTCCGTTAGACTGTCTTCAATTCAATAATTAGGTAGATTTTGCCATCATGAAGCAGATCCTAGACTTTATACCACTCATCGTTTTCTTCGCTTTATACAAGCTGTACGACATCTACGTAGCGACAGGTGCACTGATCGTAGCAACAGCCATTCAACTTGTCGTCACCTACGCGCTGTATAAGAAAGTCGAAAAGATGCAGCTAATAACATTTGTTATCGTCACTATCTTCGGCGGCATGACCCTTTTCTTCCACGACGACAATTTTATAAAGTGGAAAGTCACCATCATTTACGCGATTCTGGCGATTGGCTTAGCAGTGAGCCACGCATTGGGAAAATCAGCCATCAAAGGTATGCTAGGCAAGGAAATTACGTTACCTGACGCTGTTTGGGCAAAGATTAACTGGGCTTGGGTTGGCTTCTTCTCATTCTTCGCTGGCCTAAATATTTATATTGCTTACGAATTGCCGTTGGATGTTTGGGTTAACTTCAAAGTATTTGGAATGTTGATCGCGACATTTGCCTACATGATTGCGACTGGCTTTTACATTTATAAACACATGCCAAAAGAACAAAAAAATAACTCATCCGATGTGTCCACTGATGATTAAAAACTCAGTTTTGCTATAATCCGCGACTTCACAGCGACCTTAGGGTCGCTGTTTTGCTCCATGTATCAGTAAACCGCTCAAACAACGTACCGTTTTCAGACCATTCTTGCTGCTGTAAACCAACTTTCTCTGGTCCGGTATCTGCGGTTTTTTAAGGACCTTTGGTTCTAGGTATTTACTATGTTGGCGCTTAGTTTGAGCGCCTTTAAGATTTAGGATGTCACAATGAGTCAAGAAATTAGCTCTCCGAAAGGTCAAATGCTGCTTCGTACCCTTGCAATGCCTGCAGATACAAACGCCAATGGCGATATTTTTGGCGGTTGGATAATGTCTCAGCTCGACTTAGCGGGCGCGATTCTGGCAAAAGAGATCTCTTGTGGTCGCGTTGTCACCGTTTCGGTATCAAGCATTACGTTCAAAAAACCTGTTGGTGTGGGCGATGTCGTATGCTGCTACGGCGAATGCACTAAGATCGGCCGCACATCCATGAGTGTCGATTTGGAAGTATGGGTCAAACCCGTCAAAGCTCACGGTGTTGGCGAACGCTTCATGGTTTGTGATGCGACCTTCAACTACGTAGCCATTGACAGTGAAGGTAAACCACGTCCGGTTCAGAATTAGTCAACCTACAACGCTAACAGTTAGAAAGGATCTCACATTTTCTGTTGTTCACTTGTGAGAGACACAAAAAAGGCGTTAAATTAACACTTTACCCTACCAATTAAGGAACTATGCTATGTGGTATGTCATCTTTTCACAGGACGTTGAGAACTCGTTGGAAAAACGCATGAGCGTTCGCCCACAACACTTGGATCGCTTACAAAAGCTACAAGACGAAGGCCGCCTTCTTACAGCTGGTCCGATGCCTGCGATAGATTCTGACAATCCTGGTGAAGCTGGATTTACGGGCTCAACTGTCATCGCTGAATTCGCCTCTCTAGAGGATGCTAAAGCGTGGGCAGAAGCCGATCCTTATGTAGCGGCTGGTGTTTACGATCATGTAATCGTGAAACCGTTCAAAAAAGTGTTTTAATTTATGAAAAAATTACTGTGTCTTTTCTTGGTATTTGGTGCTCTGGCTGGCTGTTCATCAACCGATGATAATCAGCGCCAACTTGAGCTTATGGCATCAAACCGAGCAGGAGTCTTGTCTGCGGGCCTCCCTTTAGAGTACGGTCCACTGCAAATAATGCGTGTCTCATCCAACAAAAATGTTGTAGAGATGATGATGATTTATAACGATGGCGCACTCGGTGCAAAGCCGTTAAATCAAGTACTGAATACCAGTATCTATACCTACTGCAGCAACCCAGAAGTTCGCAAGCAAATTGATATGGGCTTGATGTATCGTATTAAGGTACGTAATTCTCGCGGTCAGTTGATGGCAGATGAGTTGGTTTCCGCACAGACTTGTACTCAGGTGAAGTAGCTACAGTAATTTTTGTTGCTTTCGGCATGAGACGATGATTCGCTATTATTGGATAATCTGAAAACGAAAGTTAACAATTAAGAATAGAAAAACGGAGACCACAGTCTCCGTTTTTATTTGCTGTAACGATGTGTTACGCCAGCTCAGCACGGAGCTTCTTCGCCGCTGAAACCAGATTTGCCAATGCGGCTTCTGTCTCCTTCCAGTTTCGTGTTTTCAGACCACAATCTGGGTTTACCCACAAACGTTGAGCCGGAATTTTTTCTGCCGCTTTCTTGATTAAACCTTCAATCCATTCTTCCGTAGGAATGTTTGGTGAGTGAATGTCATAAACACCGGGGCCGATTTCGTTCGGGTAATTGAACTCTTCAAATGCTTTCAGCAGCTCCATATTTGAGCGAGATGTTTCAATGGTAATGACGTCCGCATCGAGTGCCGCAACCGAATCAATGATTTCATTGAACTCGCTGTAACACATATGAGTGTGAATCTGAGTTTCTGGTTTTGCACTTGCCGCAGAGACCTTAAACGCATTTACGGCCCATTCTAAGTACGCTTTGTGATCGCGTTTTTTGAGTGGTAAACCTTCTCGAATGGCTGGCTCATCAATTTGAATGATATTGATGCCTGCATCTTGCAGGTCAGACACCTCATCACGCAGTGCCAAAGCAAGTTGCTGCGCAATTTCTTGACGTGTGATGTCTTCACGTGGGAACGTCCAACATAAAATCGTTACTGGTCCAGTCAACATGCCTTTCATCTGTTTGCTGGTTAGCGATTGTGCGTACGTCGACCATTCAACTGTGATCGGTTTTTCACGTTCAATGTCAGCAACTACAATGGCAGGTTTCACACAGCGAGAACCATAACTCTGTACCCAACCAAATTTGGTCGTTTGAAAACCCGCCAAGTTCTCAGCGAAGTATTCCACCATGTCGTTACGCTCTGCTTCACCATGAACTAGCACATCTAGGTCGAGCGCCTCTTGACGTTTTACTGCGTCAGCAATATGTCCTTTAAGTGCTTGGATATATTCAGACTCAGATAATTGACCTGTACGATAAGCGCTGCGCTGCACCCGGATTTCACCCGTTTGAGGAAAAGAGCCGATTGTCGTTGTTGGCAACAAAGGCAAGCCCAATACTTCAGCTTGATGCGCAGCACGCTCTGCATAAGGTGCGCTGCGCTCGGCAAGTGACGCGGTAATGTTGTTTAAACGCGCTTGTACTTGAGGTTTATTCACATGTGTTGCTGTCTTGCGCGCTTTGATTGTCTGGCTATAGGTATCACAAGCGAGAATCGCATTTTGATCACCATCGAGCGCTCGGCCAAGCAAGGCGACTTCTGCCACTTTTTGTTTTGCAAAGGCAAACCAACTTTTTACTTCTTCGCTCAGTTCTGTTTCCAGTGCTAAATCAACAGGGCTATGTAGAAGAGAACATGAACTGGCAACCCAAAGTTTGTCGCCCAGTTTCTCTTTGACTGGCTGTAGACGCTCGAGTTGGGCACTTAAATCCGAACGCCATACGTTACGACCATTCACAACGCCAGCAGAAAGCACCCACCCCTCCGGTAACTTGGCAACCACATCGTCAAGCTGCTGAGGGACGGCAGATAAATCGATATGCAAACCATCCACCGGTAGCTCTACAATTTTGTCTAGCGTATCGCTTACGGAGTCAAAGTACGTCGTTAGCAGCACTTTTACATCGCTTCGAATCACTTGGTAGGCCAGCTTAAACGAATCAGCCCATTTGCTTTCTAGCTCCAGTGACAAAATTGGCTCATCAATCTGAACCCACTCAACACCTTGACTTGCTAGCTTTGCCAAAATAGCTTGGTAAGCAGTAAGTAAGCGTGGTAGCAGGGTTAAGCGGTCAAACCCTTCTTCGACCTCTTTGCCCAAGTAAAGGTAACTGACTGGGCCAAGCAAAACAGGCTTCACTTGGTGGCCAGCTTGAAGCGCTTCGTTGACTTCTTCAAACAGTTGCGGCCAGCTCACTTCAAACGTATCGTCCTTGCTGAATTCAGGGACGATGTAATGGTAGTTTGTGTTGAACCATTTGGTCATATCCGATGCCGCAGCGCCCGCACAGCTGCAACCCGCCTGAGATTGACCGCGACCCACTTTGAACAACGTATCCAGGTTAGGGAAACCATCAGCGTGACGCTTTGGCACATGACCCAATAGCAACGTGGTCGTCAGTACATGATCATACCAAGCGAAGTCGCCAGCAGTGGCAAAACTCAAACCTGAATCCGTTTGTGTTTGCCAGTTTTTGGCGCGTAGATCTGCCCCAACCTTTTTAAGCTCAGCTTGATCAATTTCTCCTCGCCAGTATTTCTCCTGAGCGAATTTTAATTCTCTTTTTTCACCAATGCGTGGATAACCTAGTATGTGAGTCGTTGTCGCCATGTCCCTATTCCTTTCTCAATTTTGTTCAATTTGTTTGGATCAGAGCATCTTTCGGTAAAGAATAAGATGTCTGGATGGCTAAACTATCGCTCTCATCTGATATTAGAACAACGTCCATTTATTCAACTTGTTTATTAAAAAAATTCATCATGAAGCGACATGATTCGCAAATAAAAACAACAAATAGACGTCTAGACGTTTACATATCCATTTTTTGTCGTTAAGTTATTTACACGATTGCTATTCTGTTCATAGCGAGCAACAAAGGATGAAAGGAATTCATGATAGAGCTAAAACATTTGCGGACACTCACTTCGCTTCGAGACACTGGCTCTCTAACGGCGACAGCGACCGCTTTGCATCTCACTCAGTCGGCACTGTCTCATCAGATCAAAGATTTGGAGGCGCGAATTGGAGGGCAACTGTTCCTGAGAAAGACTCGTCCGGTGAAGTTCACTTCAGAGGGAGAAATCCTATTGCGTCTTGCAGAAGATATCCTTCCGAAACTCGCAAGAGCAGAAAATGATTTAGCGAGCTTGAAAGAGGACGTCAATGGCCGATTACATATGGCCATTGAATGTCACTCTTGCTTCCAATGGCTAATGCCTGCACTTAGGGAGTACCAACTTGCTTGGCCTAGCGTAACATTGGACTTTTCCTCTGGTTTTGGCTTTGAACCACTCCCAGCTCTATTGGCAGGCGAACTCGATCTCGTTATTACTTCCGATATCCAACCTCGATCCGAAGTCCACTACGAGCCTCTATTCGACTTTGAAATGCGTTTAATTACCGCAACCAACCACCCATTGGCGGAAAAAGAAATTATTGAGCCGCAAGATCTCGCAGATCAAACCATGCTCTCTTATCCGGTTCAAAAACAAAGGCTAGACGTCGTAAAACACTTTCTTCAGCCAGCAGGAATAGAACCTGCGAAATGGAAGCAAGCCGACAACACTCTCATGTTAGTTCAGATGGTCTCTGCTGGATTAGGGGTGGCGGCACTACCCAATTGGGCGATTTCTGAATTTTCTCGCCAAGGTCTTATTACCAGTAAACCTTTCGGCCAAGGCTTATGGCGTCGCTTGTTTGCTGCAACGCGTCACTCAGAGAAAGAAAAGCGTTACTTACAAGCTTTTTTCGCAACCGCGAGGCTACAATGTAAAAGCCACCTTGACGGAATCAAGGTGGCTTAAAAGATTTGGGTTATGAAAGGCTTAGCGTTGATATGCTTTAAATTGGTTAGTCAATGGATCGTACTGATAACCGAGCATATCAAGCTTGCCGACTACAGACTCTACATCCATCTCATACACTGATACTAACTCGTCAAAACTGTCGCACTCTAAACGTAGCTTTTCGTTGACGATACCTAGCAAAATAGTGCTGTCCAGATTACCTACATTGCTTAAATCCATCGCGACTCTCCTCTTCGACAAGGTATATAAACAAGCGTAGTAGTAATCACGCGAATTTAAAGTGAGTGAGATCTAAAACGTGATCACCTTATACCCAAGCATCAAGAAAGCACTTGGATATAAGCCGTCTAGCTTTGTCTTTAGAATAGAGGTTAAGCCGCGAGAGAGAATAAACCTTGGAGGCTCGTCATCGACGCGAGTGCTAGCAACAAGGCTACGCTCAGTTGCACCTTTTCTGGTTTCTTATGCGTAAAAATATGCCAACACCACACGATAATTGAAGAAATTAGCATAGCTAAAGACAGCAAGATCGGCTGTGTTGCAGCGTTTAGTGTGGCTTCATTTAACTGGTAAGAAGCAAACAACGTTGCGATGACTAATAGCATTCCAGACACAATGCCAGTAACTGGTAAAAT
>NZ_JADDYG010000648.1:7096-9753 GCF_015163535.1 Vibrio sp. OPT46
CGATCTAAAACGTGATCACCTTATACCCAAGCACCAAGAAAGCACTTGGATATAAGCTGTCTAGCTTTGTCTTTAGAATAGAGGTTAAGCCGCGAGAGAGAATAAACCTTGCAGGCTCGTCATCGACGCGAGCGCTAGCAACAAGGCAACGCTCAGCTGCACCTTTTCTGGTTTCTTATGCGTAAAAATATGCCAACACCACACAATAATTGAAGAAATTAGCATAGCTAAAGACAGCAAGATCGGCTGTGTCGCAGCGTTTAGTGTGGCTTCATTTAACTGGTAAGAAGCAAACAACGTTGCGATGACTAATAGCATTCCAGACACAATGCCCGTAACTGGTAAAATACGGTGAAATGCCTGTAATCTGCTGCGAGCTATCGTAAGCAGCAATTGAGAAAATGACGCCCCAAGGAAAAATATCATTAGCGCCATCGCTATCGATGCTGGCCAGCTTGATTGCTCAAATACTTGAATACTCACATACGCAAAGGCCAAACCATTCGCTAAATGCATCGCCCATAGTGGCCCTTTTTCACGCGTTTTCTTGGTTTGAACCTGAGAATAGAAGTAGAAAATAGCAAACACGATCATAAATGCTTCAATGCGAAGTGACGCAACAGCGAGCCACAATACAGCTACTGCAGGCAACATTTTATGAAGACGTCCTCGCTGACCAGGACAAATATCGCCCTTGATTAGAAGCAAAGTCAGTAGCGCTTGTGCGCCAAATAGCATCGGAGGGAAAGTAACCAGCAATTGTTGAATCATGTTGAATGCACGCTCAAAAGTCATTTTGGGGGGCGATAATATCAAATCAACTATCGCCAAACCACCGAAAGTCGGCCCCCAAATGAGCTAAAACGGTAAGACAATTTTATTCACAGAGAAGCAAGATACTTCAACGCGTCTTCCTGCGTTAAAACTCCACGGTACTCTTCTTTGGTATTACACAATACCCAAGGGAAACGAATGCCGGTTTTAACCAACTCTCGAATAACAGAGACAGGTAAATCCTCATCAACCAACACAAATTCGGTGCTCATTATCTGATTAACAGGACGCTTCCAAATTCTGCTTTCTCGTTCAGTTTCTCGCTCTGTGCCCATCGAGGGCGTTAGGTGTAAATTCACCGTCTCTTTCGTAATTAACCCAACACAACGATTTTCATTGAGAACAACTAAAGGCAAGCTTGGATTCAAATTCATGTACTCCACTGCCAAGGAGAGCGGTTCTCCAGGGTCCATAGACCTGACTTGTTCATGGCTCAAAGATTGCAACACATCACTTTGCTTAGGCTCAATCGCGATGTCAGAGAACAGATGCTCATAACTGTCCGCTTTATCCATCAAATCGACAGGCACGGCAGCAGAAAATAGAAAGCCCTGCATGTAATCGACACCGATTTCTGCCAATACTTGAAGTTCTTGCTTAGATTCCACGCCTTCAGCAACCACTTTTACATTCATTTGCTGTGCAAGCTCGGTGACCATTTTCACAATGTTATAGCTGGTGCTCCCTTTATGAATGTTCTTGATGAATTTTCGGTCTATTTTCAGTAAATCAAACTGCCCTTTTTCTAGATAAGAAAAAGAAGAATACCCAGTACCGAAGTCATCAATCGCGATCTCAATGCCCTCTTTCCGCACTTCCTCTAGAGCTCGAGTATGCTCCTCATCTTGTTCAAAATACGCGGTTTCTGTTAGCTCGATAGTTACTCGCTTAGGGTCTACACCACTGGCTTTAATCAAATCATGCGACCGCTGAAGGATCTGAAGAGAATCCAATTTCGTATTGAGGGAGCGATTGATGGTCACGCCCACTTCCTCGCCATAAATTTCTTGTAAGCGCGGAAAGTGCTTCAACGCAGCTTGGCAGACCACATCATCAAGTGCCGCTATGAGTTCTAGATCTTCAATAATAGCGATCATCTTTTGCGTACAATACGCATCATTTTCATCATAGAAGCGTGCGAGAGCCTCGAACTTAACCACTCTTCCGGTTTGAACGTCGATAATCGGTTGAAAGTAAACGTCCACTAGCCCACTCTCTATTTGCGCCTCCAAAAACGCCTCGAGATGTTGGCGCTTCACTAATTCAGAGTGAAGTTCACTGTCGTAAAAGTTGAAATAGCTACCTTCACCGGAAATAGAGGACAACATCGCTTGCGCTGCATGTGCTAGCGCTTGTCTTGGTCGGTTCGTATCATAGCCAAGGATTGACACACCAGTTTGGCCTTTAACGATAGTGGCATGCATTTTTGTGCCCATTTCATTTCTAAGCTCATTAAAGAACCCTTTCATGGCAATTTGGATCAAACGAACCGGGCTCAACCATTGACAATGAGGGGTCTGCAAGCATACGACAAACACATCCCGAGATAACTGCCCCGCAATACTGGTGTAGCGACTTCGCATAATAAAATCTGCAAAACCTAATTGCTGTTCAAGCAAGTATCTCTCCGAAAACTTGGGTCTTAGTGTCATAACAATGTTGAGTTCTTTATTTCTGCTTTCATTCGCTAAGGTAGCTAATTGGAGTTCAAATTCTTTCCTCGTTGGTAAAAAGGCAGCCCAATCATGCTGTTGTTCACAACGATTTTTCATCCACAACAACGAAGCAGAAATATCCGTAGAAAATCCGAGATAAAGAATTCG
>NZ_JADDYG010000648.1:9763-10204 GCF_015163535.1 Vibrio sp. OPT46
AGGTCTTAGTGTCATAACAATGTTGAGTTCTTTATTTCTGCTTTCATTCGCTAAGGTAGCTAATTGGAGTTCAAATTCTTTCCTCGTCGGTAAAAAGGCAGCCCAATCATGCTGTTGTTCACAACGATTTTTCATCCACAACAACGAAGCAGAAATATCCGTAGAAAATCCGAGATAAAGAATTCGTCCAGAATGAAACGTAAGTCGGTAAATACAAAGATGATGAGCTTGGTTGCTACCGTTTGCTGTTTTGCTCAGCAAGTTACCACACCAACATCCTTCATCATTAATTTGCTGCCACAGCTGATCATAAAACGCTTGGCTATGGTGAGAGGTACTGAAAATATGAGTTTTAAGCCCAACCAGATCTCGGTTTTGATAGCCCATTTGTAACTCAAAGGCACGGTTACAACCTAAGATGCGCGTATCTTCATCGGCAAC
>NZ_JADDYG010000648.1:10214-11066 GCF_015163535.1 Vibrio sp. OPT46
CAGGTACTGAATATATGAGTTTTAAGCCCAACCAGATCTCGGTTTTGATAGCCCATTTGTAACTCAAAGGCACGGTTACAACCTAAGATGCGCGTATCTTCATCGGCAACTAAAACGCCTACATTTGGCAAATCAAAAATCGTTTCGAGAATTTTCGCTAACTCCTCGCAACCAGTGATTGTTAATTGTGGAATGATAGTGCCTTGGATAATGCGCTTATTGAGCCTTTCAAAACTAATAGTAACGTGCACTAAGTTAACGTTTTTTAGCATCATGCAACAAGAAAACCGCCCCCGTCCGCCAAAGAGTTCCACTTCTAGAATTCGTTGTTTTAGCGTTTCTTGTTGCCCCATCAGCATATGATCAAACAAGTTATTTAGGCTGGTTACTGGCGTACTTATCCCAAATGCCTTTGCCATTCCTTGCTGATCACATTCGAACTCGCGAGTATCAATATCGTAAGACCACTCTATAACAGGAGTTAGACTGGAAGTCGTTTGCATTTTTGGATGCACTGTTGTCGTAGATTCACTCATACCCTAGCCCCTTTTTTTGTAATTAGCCCAAGGCTCAAAATTCACAGTCAATTCGCGACATTCCAGTTGGGACCTGCCGATCCTCTTTATAGATGGATTGTGTCAACGATAAGCCTATCGACTTAGAACTATTTCCAGAGCAGCTCAGCCTTTTGCATTTAATATGCACTAATTTGATTATAGGCTTTACCCCATATAAGCACACCATTGCTTATGCTTTGTATTAAGATTGCGACATTTTTCATGAACCGATCTATAACCATGAGGCTTTCAAGGTGAAATTAGACAGAAAATCGCCGATAGAGCATTGATATTT
>NZ_JADDYG010000648.1:11076-12656 GCF_015163535.1 Vibrio sp. OPT46
GCATTTAATATGCACTAATTTGATTATAGGCTTTACCCCATATAAGCACACCATTGCTTATGCCTTGTATTAAGATTGCGACATTTTTCATGAACCGATCTATAACCATGAGGCTTTCAAGGTGAAATTAGACAGAAAATCGCCGATAGAGCATTGATATTTTTACAAACCAAATAAAACTCGATGAACTAAGCTTGAATAGATGAGTTTGTTATAGATACCTGATAATCAAATCGCTATAATTCGCGCTCCCTGGAACAGAGAGCAAAATATGACCAATAACATCACTCCTATTCATGAGTACAAAAAATACTGGGCAGAGTGTTTTGGTACGGCACCTTTCTTGCCGACCAGTCGCAAAGAAATGGATGCCCTAGGATGGGATAGCTGTGACATTATCATTGTAACCGGTGACGCTTATGTGGATCACCCAAGCTTTGGTATGGCTATCATTGGCCGCCTGCTAGAAGCACAAGGTTTCCGTGTCGGTATCATTGCTCAACCAGAATGGCAAAATAAAGATGCGTTCATGCAACTTGGTAAGCCAAATCTGTTCTTCGGGATCACTGCGGGTAACATGGACTCCATGATCAACCGTTACACCGCGGATAAAAAGCTTCGTCACGATGACGCGTACACACCAAATAACGAAGGTGGTAAACGCCCAGACCGCGCGACTTTGGTTTACTCTCAGCGTTGTCGTGAAGCTTACAAAGAAGTACCTATTGTTTTAGGTGGTATCGAAGCCAGCCTACGCCGTGTTGCGCACTACGATTACTGGTCAGATAAAGTTCGCCGTTCGGTACTATTTGATGCAAAAGCAGACATCCTACTTTTTGGTAACGCAGAACGCGCACTTGTCGAAGTAGCACATCGCATCGCAAACGGCGAAGACATCAGCACCATGACCAATATTCGTGGTACTGCCGTGAACTTGCCAGTCGCGCCAGAAGGCTACACGGTTATTGATTCTTCTCGTATTGAAAAACCTCGTAAAGAAGCGTTCGTACCAAAGAACCCATACGAAGTAGAAACTCAGTGTGAAACTAAAAAAGACGAGCCAGTTGCACAACCAATCACAATTCGCCCATCACGCCACGATGCTGCGACGACTGCGGTCCGTTTACCTTCGTTTGAAAAGCTAAGAAACGATCGCATTCTTTATGCGCATGCAAGCCGTGTACTGCATTTAGAAACGAACCCGTACTCTGGTCGAGCGTTACTTCAAAGCCATGGTGATCGTGAACTTTGGGTAAACCAAGCTCCAATTCCATTGACGACCGAAGAGATGGACTTTGTGTTTGGCCTGCCTTACGCGCGTGTTCCTCATCCTATGTACGGCAAAGCAAAAATTCCTGCGTACGACATGATCAAGACGTCTGTGAACATCATGCGTGGTTGCTTTGGTGGCTGTTCTTTCTGTTCGATTACCGAGCATGAAGGTCGAATCATTCAAAACCGTTCGAAAGAGTCTATCATCAACGAGATTGAAGAAATTCGCGACAAAGTTCCAGGCTTTACCGGCACAATTTCCGATCTTGGTGGCCCGACTGCAAACATGTACCGCCTGGGCTGTAAAG
>NZ_JADDYG010000648.1:12715-20039 GCF_015163535.1 Vibrio sp. OPT46
ATCCAAAAGCGGAAGCGAACTGTCGTCGTCCTTCTTGTGTATTCCCGGGCATCTGTAACAAGCTAAACACAGACCACAAACACACGATCGATTTATACCGTGAAGCGCGTAAAGTTGAAGGCGTGAAGAAAGTGATGGTTGCATCTGGCGTACGTTACGACCTTGCGATTGAATCACCAGAATACGTGAAAGAGCTCGTTACTCACCACGTAGGCGGTTACTTGAAGATTGCACCGGAACATACAGAGAAAGGTCCTCTTGATCTGATGATGAAGCCAGGCATGGGTACGTACGATCGCTTTAAAGAGATGTTCGAGAAATACAGTGCAGAAGCAGGCAAGAAGCAGTACTTAATCCCTTATTTTATCTCTGCGCACCCAGGCACAGAAGACGAAGACATGCTGAACCTTGCTCTGTGGCTCAAAAAGAACAACTTCGAATGTGACCAAGTACAAAACTTCTACCCTTCGCCAATGTGTAACGCAACGTCGATGTACTACTCAGAGACAAACCCTCTGAAACGCGTGAAGTACAAAAAACGTGAAGATGTACCTGTAGCAAAAGGTGAACGTCAACGTCGCCTACATAAAGCGCTGTTGCGTTACCACGATCCAGCAAACTGGCCAATGATCCGTGAAGCCCTAGTCAGTATGGGTAAAAAACATTTGATTGGTGACAAACAAGGCTGTCTCGTTCCTGCAGAAGACATTGAAGCACAAACACCTGCGCAACGTCGTAAATCTGGTCGTCACGGGGCAAACCGCTTTGCAACCAAACATACCAAAAACCAACCAGGCTTCGGTGGTCATTTGAACAAACGCTCTGAAGGCGGTTCAAAAGATGGTAAACCATCTGGTAACCGTAACGGTTCTGGCAAAGCTACAGGTGGTCAACGCCCTGCAAGCAACGGCCAACGTCCTAGCGGCAACGGTGCAAACCGCCCGGCAGGTAGCAAGCCGCAAGGCCAAGGTCGCCCACAAGGACAAGGCAAACCAGCTGGTCAACGTAAACCAAAGCGTCGCTAATTATTTAGAGCTTAAATACTAGAAAGGGCTCCAGAGTTAACTCTGGAGCCCTTTTGTTTTGTCAGCTCATTGAGGCATCACTAATAACTCAAACTTTGATTCAATCAATACAAAAAATGGTAAACACCAACCAACTTATTGGAAAAACAAACAATTATTTGATTGAAGCAAAACCATAAAAGCATAACTTATTGATTTTTAATTGCTTTATTTTGGTGCGATATTTGCGTAACAGAGTAAAACTCTTAAACATGGGCTAACGATGAATAATCCACTTCCCCCAAAAACTTCTATGTTCTGGTATGACAACAGCTATACCTATGAGGAGGCCGTTCAGGCATTTGAAAGCGATGGTACACTGAAATCGCTGAATATCGTTCCAACCACGGAATCCGATGATCTTGCTGGCTCACCCCCAGAGCGCAGTATGTTTTGGGAGGGAGAAACAAAAAAAATCGATCCGCCACCGCCGTCTGAACCAGAGCCTCTCAATTTAAAAACTGAGAAAGAAGCAACGGAAGCATCACCTGCGCACTTTATCCCAGTCCGCTATGCCATCGATCAGCTAGAAACAGAAGAGACACAACCTTTTGGTTTGCCTGAAGAATGGAAAGGCCAAGGCCCAGCCAAACTCAATACCGTTGGTTACACCCTGCGTCAACTGCGCGACGGTTGGCTGTATGTCTATGATGCAATCAACAAAAGCTTAGACGAATACGAAATCAAAGGAACGCAATTCACGCTCTATAAGTTGGGAGAATCAGAAAGCCCAAAATCAGAGCAGCGTGGGACACCACAAGATGCAAAGGCCTTCCTTACTTACGTCAACGGAAGCGTACTATCGATTTGCTTCTCTGAGCACCGCTGGACATGGCACACGTTCATGCGCGTACTTAACAATCCGAGTAATCATATCGATCGCATGCAAACCATTGTTCTGTCCTCAAACGAGAATCAGCACAACATTGCACCAATAGATAAGTTAACCCAAGTCGCTGATATTGAATCTTCTGCCGTCGATGATGGTCGCTTTGCGGATTCTGGCATCGCCACCAAAGCAGATGAAGATGGTTCTGTTTTTAAACCTGTCGCAGTCGAAAGCGATTTAACCTCTGCGATTCCAGAAGAAGAATCAGGCTACTTCGTCGCGATAAAAGATTACGCCGCAGACATTCAAGATATGTCACTGCATTTTGTTGGTGCCGCAAGCCCTTACCGCCTTTTCACTGACCAGTTTTCAAACCAGTGGAACTTGATGCAGACCGCCATGCAACTGTGTATGTTTGGTGCAAGTGACGAGATAGACATGCCAGCTAGCGTTAAGCGTAACGGCGAAGAGCTGTCGTTTTATACCGACATGGCTGACTATTATGACTCCTCTCACCAACTTGATTTGGCAGAGCAGAACAAAAGCTCAGTTCAGTCCGGCTATCCTGCTAAATTTTCCGCTGGAGCGATTGAATCACACCAACATACCCAAAGTGACATTGCTAAAGCGATACAGGACAAATATCGAATTTCTGCGAGCCGTTTTGGTAAATACGAACAATGGATAGCGACTGAACGCTGGCGTCAGCAGCTCAACTGGAAGCAAATGCTGAGCGAGATGCAAGAGCTGTCAGAACAAAAAGAAAACATGCTAACCCAAGTGGTTTCGGTCAAACGCGACTTTATCGCAGTAATGGAGTCCTTAACGCCGCATCATCTTGAAAGAACCTTCGACCTATACAGCGAAGACACACAGTACAGCTTGTATCAACTGCACAAGCAAGCGGTTGAGTCATTTACTTTGGTGATGCAAGAAGAAGACCGCCAATGGGCAGAAAGCCAATGGGAGAAACCAACCAGTTTACTCGCACTCTATGCCTCTGGGTTTAGTCGTAGTTTATTTAAAGTGATGGAGAAGAATATTACAGAGGCGCTTGATGAACAGTCGATCGTCTCAGAAAATCCTGATCCTGATAATCAGTTGATGGACCAGATATCTGATACCAGCAACCGCGTGAATATGTACTCTAAGATCATGGACTTTGTTTCCAACCCAAACACTGCGGAAACAGCTTTTCTCAAAGATATCGCCAAAGGTTTCCAAGAGCTGGATATTATTTTTAAATCTGCAATAGGTGCGCTTGCAAAAGGCGTTGTAGAGTTTGGTGTTAGCATGACCTCACAAGTATCAATTTCGCTGATGCCTGTTTTCGCTAAACCTCTGAACCGTCATAGCTATTATTTATTTGCCGTTATTGCAGAACATATGGCACACAATATGCCCGTAACAATAAAAGAAGGTTACGCTCACGATTTTAAAAAATGGAAAACACGCGTAAATGATTATCTGATTAAGCTCGAAAAAAACAATGCCATCATTGCTGACTTCCAGAAAAATAACCGCAAAGCTGACTCTAAATACACAACAGCTTTAGAAAATAGAAAGACTATTAAGAAGGCTCTCGCTGTAGCTACATTGGAGTACCCGCAGTACATTGAGTTACCTGATGATCTAACGCAAAGAACCGTCGAGCTTAGAACGCGGATCGCTATGAATAAACTCGATGATTTGAATAAACTGTTCGAGAATGCCGGTGGTCTAGGCTTTCTGGCATTAATATTTAACTGCATCGCGCTTGGTGATGCCATGAGCAGTATTCAAGACACGGGGTTAATGTCCTCAGATGAATTTTTGGATATCCAGCAAAAGTTATTTTACACAGTCAACGCTTGGACAGGTGTTCGTACAGGTAAGTTATGGGAGAAAGTGAAGGGTGAACCTAGGTTAAGGTCACATTCATATAATGTCTTAAAAAAGTTAGTGAATAGAAACGAAGATACCTTTAAAAACTTAAACCTTGATGACCTAAAGGTATTCAATAAATGGCTAGCAATCACAGGGGCTTTAGGTGCGTTAGCTTCGGGTATTGAGGCTTACCGTTCTTGGCAGAGTGCTGACAAAGTTTATAGTCAAGAAAAATATCTGCATGTAGCAAATTCCCTAGTATTAACAGCAATGTCAGCTGTCGGTATATTCCAAGTATACGGAGGGTTAACTGGACAATTTGCATTAAACTTATCCTTTGGCGGGCCTATAACGGCCGGCCTGGTTATTCTCACGATTGCATACCTAGCCATCAATTATAAGTTGAATAAGCTGAAACAAGATGATTTCCAAAAATGGTTAGATAAACTGCCTTGGGGTTATCACCCGACTCGCACTCAGTGGAGCCAATCTTCGAGCTTACCCGAAAGAGAGAAGCATAATTCAGCATTGGTTCAGCAAGCGCTGTTTGACTTACAATCTATTATTCAACAGCCTACGGTATACCATCAACCTATTGAAAAAGTACAAGCTTACCCAAGTTACACACATCGTGTGTTAATCGGTTTGGAAGTGCATATTCAACTGCCAAGGCGTGCTGCAACGAATGGTATTACGTTGAGAACTAACAGCAAGGCAACAGAAGATGATTTGATGTCAGGCTCGTGGCATCAAAACGCAGATTTAGTCACGCTACAAACTCAAGATCAAGCGAGCAAAGAATCACTGGTGTACAAAGTAACCTTGCCAATTGAAGAAGCAGATCATTACCTTACAATGCAAGTAGCTTACGATGTGGAAGATGATGCCCCTGCTAAGCGTGAGTATTGGTTCCAAAACGGCATAAAACAGAGTGCAACTTATGGCATTATTTCAGACAATATCAAACAAGACATAATTAAAAAAACACTCACCCCCGCTGTTGGCACACTAGGTTTTCAGGAGTAACCCTTGGCATATTCACCGTTTTATATCACCCCAGAAGAATTGGCGGTTTATCAAGAAGCACAAGAGCAAGAGATTCTCAAAGGGGACAATTTAACAACATGGCATAAGTATGATGTAGAAGAGCCATTTCGCTACCATTACAAGTTAACGGCTTTGCCATTTATGAGCTTCTTATTTGTAATTGTATTTTTGACACACTCAAGTGATACGCTTGTCGTGACCTTTTTTGGCCTTATCTTGTCAGTAATGATGGCCGGGATCTTTTATCTTACGATTGGCCTCGACTATCGCTATGACTATATCTTTTCTGACAAAGGCTTTGTGATGAAGAAGCGTCGCAACATGCCTAAGTGGGCGAATACCGCCACACAAGCCGTTGGCTGGATCGGTGCGGTAGTTTGCGTTTTGATGGTAGCGGTAGTTGGCCCGATGGCGTTAGCTGGATCGGGCGCTCTTATTTTATTCTCATTTGGTATGTTAAAACGCAAGCCCGATGAACCAACAGAAGTGAGAATTGGAGAGCGTGAAGATTGGTTGTTTGCCGACTACAACAAAAAGCGCAAAGTGATCCAGTTCTACTTTAAGCAGGATAAGTGTGAATATATCGATATGGAACACAACACTATTGTCCGTTCACATAGCAGATCTGATTGCTACGTATTTTTCAAAACTGAAACGGACTTAGAATCGATGGTAAATCAGTTAGCTACTGAATATAAGCTGGATTGTACAGAGGTAGATGACCACAAAAAGCTGTTTGAATCGAAGCCAGAATCAAGGCTCTTTAGTATTCCAGTTTGTAGTAGAGAATATCAAACCGAAGAGGTATTTGATTTAAGGGCGTCAAATGCCCCACTTCCTGAGCGTGAATACCTTTACAACGGCAAGTGGCAAACCGAGTCTGAAATCGAACAATCAAAATCTGAACCAACAGCAGCCAAGGTATAAACATTGGCTTATTCACCTTTTTACATCACCCCAAAAGAATTGGCGGTTTATCAAGAGGCTCAAGAGCAAAGAATCAGCTCGGGTAGCAATGTTTTACGTTGGAGTGTTGTAAACGTCGAGATGCCTTCTCGATACATTCACCTCTATTTTACTCTCGTAACCTTGTTTGTCTGTATTGCGATATTTTTTGCCTTAGCAAACTTTGACCAAAACGATGACACCATTTTCTTAGCATGTGTACTTTCATTTTGCGTGGCACTTTTTTATTTCCTAATGAGATGGGGGCTTTTAAAGCAGTACCATTATGTTTTTTCAGAAAAAGGACTTGTTGCAAAGTCTAGTAGTACCATTCCAAAATGGATGAACAATGCGAGTCAAGTAACAGGCTGGGTGGGCGCTAGCACATGTATATTAATGGTAATTCTTGTTGGTCCAATGGCTTTAGCTGGCGCTGGGGCCTTTATATTGGTTTCCTTTAAAATGCTTAAACGTCAACCAGACGAAGTAGCCGAAATTAAAGTCGGTGAGCGTGAGGATTGGCTGTTCGCCTACTACAATAAAAAGCGTAAAGTGATTCGCTTCTACCACAAGTATGACGAGTGTTCTAAATGGAACCTAGAGAAACACACCGTCTTCAGAGCTCAAACTCGTGGTGATAGCTACATATTCTTTAGGACTGTTCAAGACTTAGATGCGATGCTAGAAACCCTTTCAAACAAGTACGGTATTGAATGTATTGATTTTCCTGACCATAAAGCGTTTTTTGAAGGAAGACCTGAACCTCGAATTGAAGATATCCCTTCTCGCTGCCTTGAATTTCCAGTAGTCGATACCTTTGACCTGAGAGCTCAAAACGCCCCGCTTCCTGAATGGCAACGTATATACAACGGTAAGTGGCAAACCGAGTCTGAAATCGAACAATCAAAGTCTAAACTAACTACAGCTCTGGAGTAACCCTTGGCATATTCACCATTTTACGTCACCCCAGAAGAGTTGGCAGTTTATCAAGAGGCACAAGAGCAAGAAATACTCGCAGGCGATAACGTCAGAACATGGCATAAGTATGATGTAGAGGAACCATTTCGCTATTACTTTAAACTTTTTGCGCTTCCATTTGTGATCGCTCCATTCCTATTAACTTTGTTTATACACACGAGTGACACGGTTGACGTAACTATTTTTTCTTTTATTTTGTCGGTGATGGTATCTGGAGCCTTTTACCTTACGATTGGCCTCGACTATCGCTATGACTATATTTTTTCTGACAAAGGCTTTGTGATGAAGAAACGTCGCAACATGCCTAAGTGGGTGAATACCGCCACGCAAGCCGTTGGCTGGATAGGTGCAGTGGTATGTGTGGTGATGGTAGCGATGGTTGGCCCGATGGCGTTAGCAGGTGCAGGTGCTTTTATATTAGTCTCCTTTAAAATGCTTAAACGCCAACCAGATGAACCAACAGAAGTGAGAATCGGAGAGCGTGAGGATTGGCTGTTTGCGGACTACAATAAAAAAAGGAAAGTGATCCAGTTCTATTTTAAGCATGACATATGCAGATATCGAGATACTGCTCATAAGACTATCTTTCGCTCAC
>NZ_JADDYG010000648.1:20049-23567 GCF_015163535.1 Vibrio sp. OPT46
ATGGTAGCGATGGTTGGCCCGATGGCGTTAGCAGGCGCTGGTGCTTTTATATTAGTCTCCTTTAAAATGCTTAAACGCCAACCAGATGAACCAACAGAAGTGAGGGTCGGAGAACGTGAAGACTGGCTCTTTGCTGATTACAATAAGAAAAGAAAAGTAATTAAGTTCTTTTTTAAGCATGACACATGCGAATATATTAATATAGAACATACTAAGATTTCACGCTTACACAACCGATTCCACTATTACGTATTTTTCAAAACCTTGTCTGACTTAGAGTCTATGGTCAATCAACTAGCTACAGAATATAAGCTTGACTGTACGGAAGTCGCCGACTACAAAAAGCTATTTGAAGCTAAGCCAGAGGCTAGACTGTTTGGCACGCCAGTTTGTTATAAAGAATATCAAACCGATGAGGTATTTGATTTAAGAGCTTCAAAAGCCCCGCTCCCAGAACGTGAATACCTTTACAACGGCAAGTGGCAAATGGAATCTGAGATTGAAAAATCTAAATCTGAACTAACAACAACCAAGGAGTAACCCTTGGCTTATTTACCTTTTTACATCACGCCAGAAGAATTTTCGTCCTACCAAGAAGAACAAGAGCAACAAATTCTAAAGGGGATGAATCTAACAATCTGGCACAAGCACGATATTGAAGAGCCTTTTCGATACTTATACCTATCGATTGCTATAGCCGCTGTCAGTCCATTATTTTTCCTTACCTATTTCCTACATGACAACAGCGACATGATCTTAACTTACATTTTATCGGGTCTGACTATAATCATGTCTGGTGTATCTTATCTGACATTTGGGTTGGACAATCGTTATGATTACACCTTGTCCGATCGCGGGTTAGTTATAAAAAAGCGACGTGATTTACCTAATTGGGTAAACTCAGCAACGCAGGTCATGGGCTGGGTTGGTGCTATAGTTTGTGTAGTAATGGTAGGTATTGCTGGGCCCATGGTTCTTGTCGGTGCTGGAGGGTTTATACTGGTTTCATTTCGTATGCTAAATCGTCAGCCTGACGAACCTACGGAAGTTCGAGTAGCAGAGACAGAAGATTGGCTGTTCGCCTACTACAACAAAAAGCGTAAAGTGATTCGCTTCTACCACAAGTATGACGAGTGTTCTAAATGGAGCCTAGAGAAGCATACCATCTTCAGAGCTCAAACTCGTGGTTATAGCTACATATTCTTTAGGACTGTTCAAGACCTAGATGCAATGCTAGAGACCCTTTCAAACAAATACGACATTGAATGTATTGATTTTCCAGACCATAAAGCGTTTTTTGAAGGAAGACCTGAACCTCGAATTGAAGATATCCCTTCTCGCAGCCTTGAATTTCCGGTAGCCGATACCTTTGACCTGAGAGCTAAAAACGCCCCACTTCCTGAATGGCGACGTATTTACAACGGCAAGTGGCAAACGGAATCTGAAATCGAACAATCAAAACCTGAACTAACGACAGCCAAGGAGTAACCCTTGGCTTATTTACCTTTTTACATCACGCCAGACGAGCTTTCGGCTTATCAAGAAGAACAAGAGCAAGAAATTCTAAAGGGGATGAACCTCACAACCTGGCACAAGCACGATATTGAAGAGCCTTTTCGATACTTATACCTATCGATTGCTATAGCCGCTGTCAGTCCATTATTTTTCCTTACCTATTTCCTACATGATAACAGTGACATGATCTTAACTTACATTTTATCGGGTCTGACGATTATCATGTCTGGTGTATCTTACCTGACATTTGGGTTGGACAATCGTTATGATTACATCTTGTCCGATCGCGGATTGGTTATAAAAAAGCGACGTGATTTACCGAATTGGGTCAACTCTGCGACTCAAGCCATGGGCTGGATTGGAGCAATAGTTTGTGTCGTGATGGTTGGGGTTGCTGGACCCATGGTTCTTGCCGGAGCTGGTGGGTTTATATTGGTTTCATTTGGTATGCTTAAACGTCAGCCTGATGAACCAACAGAAGTGAGAGTAGGCGAACGAGAAGATTGGCTGTTTGCGGGCTACAACAAGAAAAGGAAAGTGATCCAATTCTATTTTAAGCAGGACATATGCAGATATCGAGATACTGCTCATAAGACTATCTTTCGCTCACAAGATAGATCAGATTGTTATGTTTTCTTTAAAACTGAAGCAGATTTAGAATCCATGATCGCGCAACTGTCAAAGGTCTACAAGCTGGATTGTACAGAGGTAGATGACCACAAAAAGCTGTTTGAATCGAAGCCAGAATCAAGGCTCTTTAGTATTCCAGTTTGTAGTAGAGAATATCAAACCGAAGAGGTATTTGATTTAAGGGCGTCAAATGCCCCACTTCCTGAGCGTGAATACCTTTACAACGGCAAGTGGCAAACCGAGTCTGAAATCGAACAATCAAAGTCTAAACTAACTACAGCTCTGGAGTAACCCTTGGCATATTCACCATTTTACATCACCCCAGAAGAGTTGGCAGTTTATCAAGAGGCGCAAGAGCAAGAAATACTCGCAGGCGATAATGTCAGAACATGGCATAAGTATGATGTAGAGGAACCATTTCGCTATTACTTTAAACTTTTTGCGCTTCCATTTGTGATCGCCCCATTCCTACTAACTTTGTTTATACACACGAGTGACACGGTTGGCGTAACTATTTTTTCTTTTATTTTGTCGGTGATGGTGTCTGGAGCCTTTTACCTTACGATTGGCCTCGACTATCGCTATGACTATATTTTTTCTGACAAAGGCTTTGTGATGAAGAAGCGTCGCAACATGCCTAAGTGGGCGAATACCGCCACACAAGCCGTTGGCTGGATCGGTGCGGTAGTTTGCGTTTTGATGGTAGCGGTAGTTGGCCCGATGGCGTTAGCAGGCGCTGGTGCTTTTATATTAGTCTCCTTTAAAATGCTTAAACGTCAGCCTGATGAACCAACAGAAGTGAGGGTCGGAGAACGTGAAGACTGGCTCTTTGCTGATTACAATAAGAAAAGGAAAGTAATTAAGTTCTTTTTTAAGTATGACAGGTGCGAATACCAAGATACTGCTCAGGAGATTACTTTTCGCTCACAGAGACGATTTTATTGTTACATTTTCTTTAAAAATGAAGTGGAATTAGAATCCATGGTCACGCAACTGTCAGAGGCCTACAAACTGGATTGTAAAGAGGTCAATGATCATAAAAAGCTGTTTGAAGCGAAGCCTGAACCTAGACTTTTTACGACTCCCGCTTATTATCGTGAATACCCTACCAATGAAGTGTTTGATTTAAGGGATGCGAAAGCGCCACTCCCAGAGTGTAAGTATCTTTACAACGGCAAGTGGCAAACCGAGTCTGAAATCGAACAATCAAAATCTGAACTAACGGCAGCCAAGGTATAAACCTTGGCTTGTTTACCTTTTTACATCCCCCCATGAAAAGCTTTAGGTTTACTCTGATGTACAAAAAGAAAAATTGGTTCAAATAACGAATTTTTAACTCGAGGATAGGATAGTAAGCCCGAACCTTTCTATCC
>NZ_JADDYG010000649.1:0-4089 GCF_015163535.1 Vibrio sp. OPT46
GTTGTTGAGGTTGCTGGTTCCATTCAAATCGAGTCTAAATACAGGGTTTTCTCGGTCCACAATGCTAGATACTTCAAGGCGGTCCATATTATCGACATCCTGTCCATTCCAGTCGATTGTAGCTAACGGTGAGTTTGTACCATGGATACTCAGGTCATCAGAGAAGCTTGTGCCCCAAGTGATATCCATAGTAATGATACCTGTATCAAAGTCGCAATCCACTTGCGAGATTGAGGTGCCTGAATTTAGGTTTGCCAAACCTCCACCAGCAATCCGGGCTATAGTACATGAACGTTTGACTCCGTTTTCACCAGAGAAGTCAAATCCCCGAGTTTCAGCTGTATTTGAGACAGTTAATTTGAGTTCGACCTGGGTTCCATCATTTGTAACTTCAGTTTTGTATTGCATGTTATCCCCAATTCTAGGGGAATCTTCGAAGTCACAGAATAGGAACTCAGATGTTTGGGTACCACCACAGGTGTTTGGCTTCAACCACATTGTTCCAATGTGCTCAGCACCGTTTTGGAAGGGTTGGCCCGGCTGATTCCATTGGGCTAATGCGCCACTTTGTCTTGAGGCATTCTTGATAGCATGAAGCAGCGTTGCTATACGCTGCCCTTGAAGTTGGTCTACTTGAGATTCGTATTGATCACTTTTCATCATGAGGTAAGTGGACATGATGATACTTAAAGCGACAGTAGAGGCCAATATGCCAAGTTGAAGGAAAAAGCCTCTTTGTCTTTTGATTGAGGTTCTAGGCAGCATATTGGCCACTCTTAGTAATAATGATTAACGGTTGATGAATGTGATTGCTACTTCATCGCCAGATGCACACTGTGTTTTAAGAGTGTCATTGCCATCAATTCGCGTACCTTCAACCTGGATCTCAACGAAATTTTGGAATACACGGCCAACCAGGAGGTTGCACTGATCTGTTTCTACGTTAGAGAATGTGAAAGTGTAGAACTTCCCTGTACCTGTAGACGTAATGCCATCACGGTTAGTAGCAGTATCAACGCTTCCACAGGTCAAACCGTTGTCAGAGAATGGAGTTGTAAATTCATCTTGAGTTGCACTTAACCAACTGGATGGCCAGATGTTCTTGTCGTAACAATCTGTATTGTCAACAGATGCGTAAGAACCGAAACCACCGACTGTTCGTCTAAGTTCGTCTGAAGCTTGTAGTAAAGCTTTCTCTGCATCATCTACAAGTTTTTCAGCCCCGGAGTCTCCCATGGTAGTTGCATAACCAACAACCATTACCCCCAAGAATGCCAAAACAAGCTGGAGTTCTGTAGATAGAAATACACCACGTCGCTTTGCGTGAATACGGTTAGGTTTATTTGGATTATTACGTTTAGGTTTGAATAACATAGCTATTTTTCCTTGTTAAAAGCTATTGGATTTTATACATGATTGATATATATCAATCAAGTGGAATATCAGTGTTACAACTTGTTAATAGAACTATCAAGGTTAATTAAGGTTTTGGCCAATTGTAGAAATGGAGAGACCTACTATCGCGTTTACACTTAACACAGCCATCATGCAGCCTAGCATGATCCCTGTCGTAAGCTTTTTCACGAGCGTTTCAGTGTTAGCAAATACTTCTTCGGTGATATCGTCTAGTTTATTTGTAAAGTCTGAGGTTGTAGCATATGACTCAATCTCAATTCTTGGTTCTCTACTAAAGAAATCACAAGCGAGAGCTTGCCCCTCACTCTTTCCTCCAATCATGCTTAGGCGCATTTTTTGACACCAATGTTTTACATATGGCGTTGAGTGGGAACCTACCAGCTTTAGTGCCTCTGAAGAAGGCATCCCCACTTTCAAAAGGGCGTTGAATGTTTGCAGAGTTATAGCAGAGTTAATCGCGTCAACAACATTCCAAGGTGGTAATTTAGTTAATCTCCGATGTATTTGATTGGGTAAACTCCAAACTACCCATACTCCGTAAATTACAAGAAATGCAGTAACAAATGGGCTTATCTCGTATACAGTTTTTGTAAACTCTCTTGCAAAACTCATCATTGGAGTTGGTTTTATATTTAGTCCTTTGAACAACACTGCATAGATGTATAAATGAGCAAGGCTACAAATAAGCATGATTAAACCAACACCTATGATAGGACCGACTATCCCTAAAAAACCAGCCCCCCTCATTTGTTGTTTACGCTGCAGCTGACTGACACAAATACGTATTACCTTATAGGCAGCTGTTTTTTTCTCAATTGCGTAGGCAACACCAATCGTAGTTTTATCAAAGAATGGAGCGAGCATATAAGAGATAACTGGTTTGTACCTATACCGGTCAGCCAGGTATTTCACAAATTTTGTTTCTGGAGATTTTGGTTGTTGGGATTTATAGGCCTCATAGAGGGAGTCCAATACATTTAAGATGGAATCACCATCTGCTAAACGTGATGCAATTTTCTCTAGAAGTTGAGACTTTCTCTTTGAGCCCACACGATAGTTTGTAGACTTTAGCTTTAAGGTATCAATGAAGTCATCACTAAGGTATTGACTCTTTATTTTGAGCAGTTTTTGGTTAATATCGTTTTCCATTAATTAAACCTCTGGGTGGTAGAGAGAAACATTTAGCTCTTCACGAACCAATCGAGAGACCGCAAGTTGATCGATTTCACGTTCTATCATCTCAGGGTCCAATATCCCTTTGCACATTTTATAAATTGCGTGCTCTAACTTAGTAAAACCACCAGTGTTTAGCCAATGAGCTTTAGCCAAATCATCTTCGTTTTTAGCCCATAGGTTTCTGATTGTTTGATCTGGCGCCAAGACTTCAGCTACAGGTGTTCGTCCAACACGGCCATCTACAGAATAATTACACTCTTCACACCCACCTTGCTTTGCGAAACGTATGTTCGGCAGGTACTCAAGTAACTCTAGGGAAGATAAGCTTTGTATTAATGAATAAACTAATGGAGAGTTATTCGGAAGCTCATCATAACTTCGACTACAGGATGGGCACACGGTTCGTACTAAAGACTGAGCAATGATGACAGTTAGGGTGTTTGATGATTGATAGACTGATCTAGCTACACCGAAACCGTCCAAGCGACCTGGTACATCACAAGAAGATGCGGCATGTATTGTTGAGAAACATACATGGCCAGTTCGGGCAGATTCAATTGCAAATTTTGCTGAATTGTAGCAACGTATTTCTCCTGTACCCATGATATCTGGGTCTAGTCGCATGAAGCTTTCGGAAATTCGTTCAAACTGCTTGGTTAATGTGTTCATTTCATTATCAGAAGCGCTAGAGTTATCTTCTAAGTTAACTTGTGAAACGCCCTCTAAGTTCATCTCGATAGGGTTTTCGGCAGTAACAAACTTCCGAGTAGATTTGTACAAGTCTTGTAAGTAATCGATAACTGAATACATGGACTGGGTCTTACCAGAACCTGTAACACCAGCAAACAGTATATTTCCTTGTTTTTTACTGGAGTGTTTTTTAATCAACAGCGTTTGAACTGGGTGATATCCAGCTTTATCTAGCTTTCTTATAGAGGATTTCTCCCCTTTACTGGTAATCCTGCATACTAGATCTCCACCGCCCTCAGTTTCTCTTGGTGCAAATTCAACACGCATTTCAATTTGAGTATCGTTATACGTGTAGATAAATTTACCAGATTGAGGTTCTTTCCAGCTTAGGTTATTACCTTGGATGCTAGAGCCGGATGCTTCATCCCCACCGATGATGTTGTAAGCAACATCAACCGTCTCGTAAAGCCTATCGTATGTATATTCTTTGAAATCAATTAAATCGCCATCTACACGTATACGTACTAACGTGTTGCCAGGTATATTAGATACTTCAAAGTGAATGTCTGACGTTGCAGGGTGTGATTCTAAAACAGACGCAGTGATCGCTTTAAAACTTCTGCCCTCATCATCTTTAGATTGGTTTTCTTCAGAGCCCATGAAGATGACATCAGCAAGTAATAGGATTAGGTCTTCTGAGCACTTAAGATTAATGACTTTTGTATGAGTATGATCGGTATATCCCAAATCATCTCTGATAGTCGCTCGAACTTGTGTGATTGACTTTGAAAAGTCTTCTGTCATTAA
>NZ_JADDYG010000650.1:0-725 GCF_015163535.1 Vibrio sp. OPT46
AATGCTACTCGTTGATATGCTGCAAAATCGATAGCTTTGGCATGCATCATTCTCGCATCCATATTGCAACTCAGCTGAAACATGAAATCTCTAATGCGAAGAACCTCTTCCTGTAAAAACACTTTCCATCGAGTATGTTTAGCTAGTGAGTTTTGGGTTTTATCGTGTTGAACCATTGTGCATAGTGTGCATCCGAATCGACTAGATCCATTACAACCATTTGAATTCTTTTGTCCTACTGCAATCTCACAGACATCAGAAGAAGCATTCCCATAAATGGCCAAAAGCAGGGCGAAATCAGAAAGGAAGCCGGGAAGGGGAGGGAGCCCAGCTAAACTACGAGTAAGAGGCTTAGCTCCAGAAAGTTCTAAGGAAGTGAAAACCTCTTGGGTAGACCAGTCACGTATTGGAGCGTATAGAAACAGTGGGTAGCCTGTATTTAAATCAGACTCTTTCATCTCTTTCAATAAATCACTTATAGACTTATCACTGGTTCCCTGAATAACCATATTACCTTTTCGCTTTGTACTCTCGTTGTTTCTTTGCCCTGTTGCGCAAATCACATCAAAACGGGTGTATTGCTGTAGTTCTTCGTCTGATTTAAAGCGGTCCAATAGGTTTTTTAAGTATCTTTCGCTAGGAACAATTTTGAGAATAGAGCTGCAGTCACTATTACGTTGTGCATTTGGTATTAGCTTATTACTAGTCAGGTATTTGTTCGCGTA
>NZ_JADDYG010000651.1:0-500 GCF_015163535.1 Vibrio sp. OPT46
GGGACGCTTACCACTTTGTGGTTCATGACTGGGGTGAAGTCGTAACAAGGTAGCGCTAGGGGAACCTGGCGCTGGATCACCTCCTTATACGATGATTACTCACGATGAGTGTCCACACAGATTGATACGGTTTATAAAGTAAAGAGATGATACTGGGTCTGTAGCTCAGGTGGTTAGAGCGTTCGCCTGATAAGCGAGAGGTCGGTGGTTCGAGTCCACTCAGACCCACCAATTTCTTTCCCAAGGAATTGGCGACAGTATCGACACCTTGATGGGGCTATAGCTCAGCTGGGAGAGCGCCTGCCTTGCACGCAGGAGGTCTGCGGTTCGATCCCGCATAGCTCCACCATCTTTAAGTGTTCTTGAAAAAGAATCTTTAAAAATGGTTTTCATAAGAAAATCTAGCTCTTTAACAATTTGGAAAGCTGACAAAACAATCTTTAAGATTGTTTGTAAAGTTCTCAATGTTTGTCTTTATGACAAACACCAAAAAACACATT
>NZ_JADDYG010000652.1:0-312 GCF_015163535.1 Vibrio sp. OPT46
AGTGCCTTTGTCTTATCTACGCTGGCTACTGACGAACCACCGATGAACTTTTGATAAGTTGTCCAAAATTCATTCAACAGTCGACGCACTTCATCTTCATCCGCTTCGTAATTGCGCCAATCTAAGTAATACTCACGCAAAGGATCATGAATATCGATCTTATGCCTCAAAGCTTCCATCGAAGACATGAGCTGAATATCCATGGCTTCGACTCGAAGCCAACTATCCGGATACAGAGTGTCTTGCAGTTGATATAATGCATTCATGATCAGGAAATTTCTTTTGAATAAATCCTTATCGGGAGAGTCGTCC
>NZ_JADDYG010000653.1:0-986 GCF_015163535.1 Vibrio sp. OPT46
TCGAGAATTTCATGAATATAGTCTGGCGAATACGCATACTTACCACGGATCATTTCAGGTGGTTGATAGCCTTGCTCCACCCAATCTTCTTCCTTTTTCTTAAACGTGTTGACAGAGTCCCAGCCACACATTTTGCTCATTTTGGTTTGTGGAACTGAGTGATTAAGAATGACCTTGCTGACTTCAAACTGTTCATCGAGTACAACCTTCGATTGCTGAAGGATGTTTGCTCGACGTTCTGACTCGGTACGACTTACGCTCTCGTTTGCTTTTTCCAAATTCTGCAAAACGGATTCAGTGACTGATGACATTGTGACTCTCCATAAAATTGACAGTCACATTGTCAATTAACAGGTGATGACTGTCAATGATAATTAATGGGTATCAATGATATGTTGAGGCTATCATTTTTATTTGAGGCTTTCATCACAGAATCCTAATGAAAAAAGTCAAATACAGTGCGAACAGAATCTATAGGTTGATTTTGTCGCTGTATATGGTCAGATATCTGAGTGTACAGAAACACAATGTATAAGCTAAGTTATTAATAAATAGAGAAAAAATAATGAGCGACATTAAAGAGCAATTGCTAGTATTTTTGAGAGAACGGACCGCGGTAGAGGCTGTTGTGTCTCCGAGTGTTTATGTAAAAAGTACTGCAATCCCACGCGAAGATAAGTTAGAAATTGTATTACATCGGCAGTCTACTCCATATAACAGTAAACATTTCATTGATGTGATGATAGAAGTACCTTTAGAAATCAACAGAAAAAATTACGAAATTATTAAGAGCTGGCCTATGTGCAAACTAAACGAATACTCAGATTCTAGTATGTTATTAGTGAAACGCGAAGACTAAAAATCTTGAGTTGTTGAGTAAAGTATGCTTAACGTATATAGTTAAGCATACTTTACAAAGATAGGTTTCTTGTTACCGTGACTAAAGACGAATACATTGAGTGCTATAAACGAAAAGGTTGGACTAC
>NZ_JADDYG010000067.1:0-2022 GCF_015163535.1 Vibrio sp. OPT46
CTCTATGCCAGAGTGGGATTGGCAGTTTAACGCAACTGCTGGCGAGTTTTGGAAAGGGGATGTTGGCGCAAAATTCACGACATCACATTGGTTTGAAGACATAGAAGTATCAGCAAGTTATCAGGTGACAAAGTTTAATGATACAGACGAAGAGCAGTTTGTCACTGTGTCAGTAAAACTGCCATTAACGCCATGGCGCGATATGTCGCCGGGAGTGATACAAGTTCGTGGTAACGAGGCTTATGATTTCAACGTTACGACTCGAGTTGGCAACGATACAAACTATTTGGCAGCAGGCCAGGGTGATGAACTCGTGATGGATAATAGTATGCTTCGCCGCTACTTTAACCGAGGCCGTTATGGTCAAGAGTACTTTGAGCAGAACAAGCTTCGCATTCGCAATGCTTATTTGCGTTACTTGGGTACTCAATTGAATTAAGTTGTGTTGCTAGTTAGGCTTTTAGTTAATTGCCGCACTCTACCGAGAGTGTCGGTGTTTTGATATGCTAGCGTCAGTTAAATAATAGGAAATAAAAATGAAAATTGCTGTAGCAGGCACGGGCTACGTCGGTTTGTCCAATGCCATGTTATTGTCACAAAACCATGAGGTTGTGGCGGTTGATATTATCCAAGAAAAAGTGGACTTGTTGAATGACAAGAAATCTCCAATTGTTGATGCGGAAATCGAACATTTCCTTGCAAACAAAGAACTCAACTTTATCGCGACGCTAGATAAAGAGTTGGCTTACAAAGACGCGGAGTTTGTTGTTATTGCTACACCAACGGATTATGACCCTCAAACGAACTACTTTAATACTTCTTCAGTTGAAGCAGTGATTAAAGATGTGATGGCAATTAATCCAGATGCAGTTATGGTGATTAAGTCGACTGTACCTGTGGGTTATACTGCGCGCATTAAAGAGGAGCTCGGTTGTCAGAATGTTATGTTCTCTCCAGAGTTTCTTCGTGAAGGTAAAGCTCTTTACGATAACCTACACCCGTCTCGCATTATCGTTGGTGAGCGTAGCGAACGTGCAGAGAAGTTCGCTAATCTTTTAGTTGAAGGTGCGGTAAAAGAAGACATCTCGGTTTTGTTTACTGACTCTACAGAAGCCGAAGCGGTTAAGTTGTTCTCAAACACATACCTAGCGATGCGCGTAGCTTATTTCAATGAGTTAGATTCGTATGCTGAAGCACACAACCTTGATGCTCGCCAAATTATAGAAGGTGTTGGCTTAGACCCTCGTATTGGCAATCACTACAACAACCCGTCATTCGGTTATGGTGGTTACTGCTTACCAAAAGATACAAAGCAATTGTTAGCAAACTACCAAGAAGTTCCTAATAACATCATTGGTGCAATTGTTGATGCAAACCGCACTCGTAAAGATTTTATTGCAGACTCCATTATCAAACGTCAGCCAAAAGTAGTGGGCATTTACCGCTTAATTATGAAAGCTGGTTCAGATAACTTCCGCGCTTCGTCTATTCAAGGCATTATGAAGCGTATTAAAGCGAAAGGTATTGAAGTAGTGGTTTACGAGCCGGTACTGCAGGAAGATGAGTTCTTCCATTCTGCCGTTATCCGCGATATTGAAGAGTTCAAACAAATGTCTGATGTTATTGTTTCTAACCGCATGGTTGAGGAACTAGCTGATGTGGCTGATAAAGTTTACACCCGTGACCTGTTTGGTAGCGATTAATTAGTCTTTATATTCAAAATAATGTAATAGGCTCCCTCAGAGGAGCCTTTTTTTAGTTGGTAATGGTTATGATTAAAAAATGTTTATTCCCAGCAGCGGGTTACGGTACACGTTTCCTTCCTGCAACTAAGTCGATGCCGAAAGAAATGATGCCAGTGGTGAACAAGCCATTGATTGAATACGGTGTTGAAGAAGCGATTGAAGCCGGTATGGACGGTATGTGCATCGTCACGGGTCGTGGTAAGCACTCGTTAATGGATCACTTTGATAAAAACTACGAGCTAGAGCATCAAATTAGCGGTACAAGTAAAGAAGCGCT
>NZ_JADDYG010000654.1:0-312 GCF_015163535.1 Vibrio sp. OPT46
CATTACTTAAGCTTCTTAGTGTTAGTGGCTGATGTATCTAGCTCAAAATAGCGCGAGCGTTTTAAGTGCTTGTGGTAAAAGCGTCGGGTAGCGTTTACGAGGTCACGGATAAAGTATCCTAGGAGTAGGCCAATACCTGAGCTGATACTCACGGTCAGTAAAAAATCGTTAATATTCATGAACGCTCCTTGAGCTCAATTGTTTTTTTCACAGCAAACAAAGGAGGAACATCAGTAATGGAGTTAGTGGCGGTATGGAATATTTTCCTCTTTGTCGCCAGAGCTGAAACGTCGTCGGATATGACAGCGGCAT
>NZ_JADDYG010000655.1:0-329 GCF_015163535.1 Vibrio sp. OPT46
GATGAGGTTATTTCATTGAAAATAAATTGACATAGGGTGTTGAAATGGACCAAAAACATGATAGAGTTCACACGTTAATGATGACCAGCATCATTAACTAACCTTTACTCATTTAATTGAGTAATTGTTCCGATGAAGACTGCAGGAGAGTGGTTATTAATCAAATTTTAACATTTGATTAGCATAACTCGCCGAAGAATTAACTATTTCAGGTGCTACCTAGGTAGCGGAGACTGTAGTTGGAGGAACCTCTGGAGAGAACCGTTAAATCGGTCGCCGAAGGAGCAAGTCTTGCACTCACGCAAGGTGAAACTCTCAGGCAAAAGGAC
>NZ_JADDYG010000656.1:0-205 GCF_015163535.1 Vibrio sp. OPT46
CCGATAGTGAACCAGTACCGTGAGGGAAAGGCGAAAAGAACCCCTGTGAGGGGAGTGAAATAGAACCTGAAACCGTGTACGTACAAGCAGTAGGAGCACCTTCGTGGTGTGACTGCGTACCTTTTGTATAATGGGTCAGCGACTTATATTCAGTGGCAAGGTTAACCATCTAGGGGAGCCGTAGGGAAACCGAGTCTTAACTGGG
>NZ_JADDYG010000657.1:0-776 GCF_015163535.1 Vibrio sp. OPT46
TTTAGGTTATTCCCAGTAAGTAGCATATAGCGTTTATCAACCCAAATACCCTTAAGGTGGAAGCTGTTATTGTCATGCTTCCATAGGTGAATTGACAATTTACGTGCGGCGATATTCGCTTCATTGGCTTTCGCAAAGCGACGCAAATTCACTTCGTAAAGATATGGAAGTCCGCCAATGGTTTTAAAGTCTTCCTCAGGTGCAATGTAAAAGTCGTTGGCGGTTTTATCACCCACAACAATAGTTACTTTCACACCACGCTTCATGGCTCGTTTCACTTCACGATGAAGTGCTTTAGGGAAGTTAAAGTAAGGCGTACAAATGAAAATTTCGTCTTGGGCTGCTGCCAATAACTTTACAATCTGTTGATTGAGCAGATTACGGCGTTTGCCTAGCCCAACTAACGGAGTGACTTTTACACTTTCTTCTGTTGCAGCTTGGTCTTCAAACTTATAGTTGGCTTGAGCAAGAGAAGCCCTCAGTTGGCGAATCGCCGACTTTATTTCTTTGGTTTCTGGCTTATCTTTTCCTGCAAGATCATTAACGGCAGGGTGAGCAATCATTTCTTCCTGAATGAATTGCACCATTGAATTCGCTAAAGATTCATGTCGAATCATATGGTAACGATCAAATCGATAACGTTCATGATAATGGAGATAAACGTTATTTAAGCTCGCTCCACTGTAGATAACAGTATCATCGACAATGAAGCCTTTTAAATGCAGTACCCCAAAAACTTCTCTGCCACGCACTGGTATGCCATAGACAGGGATTGG
>NZ_JADDYG010000657.1:786-2959 GCF_015163535.1 Vibrio sp. OPT46
CATGGTAACGATCAAATCGATAACGTTCATGATAATGGAGATAAACGTTATTTAAGCTCGCCCCACTGTAGATAACAGTATCATCGACAATGAAGCCTTTTAAATGCAGTACCCCAAAAACTTCTCTGCCACGCACTGGTATGCCATAGACAGGGATTGGGTGCTGGTACTTACTGGCATATGCTTTGTAAAGCGCTGAATTACCCTCAGATGTCTCCGCACCAATCAGGCCACGCTGCGCTCGATGCCAGTCGACACAGATATTGATGTCCAACCCAGGATTGCGCTGTTTCGCTTCATAAAGCGCAGTGAGAATTTCACGTCCAGCTTCATCATCTTCCAGATATAGAGCGACTAGGTAAATTCGCGACGTTGCTTTGCTGATAGCATCTAAAAGACGGGTTCTGAATGATTCTGCTGAATACAGAACATCAAAGTCTTCCGGATTGACAGCGAGACTTGGCAACTGTTCGAATGGATTCCTACTTACTATCATATCGGTATGAGTACCTTAGTTTAGTGCAATATTGCGAACCTGCCATTTTATCAAAGATATGATTTACCTGGCTACAAAAGCACGCGTTTTGATGTCGTTGAAGAGATGAATTGCATTGGAATGAGATCTTTACCGCTATCTACGTAACGTTGAAATGCCATTTTTAGCGGGTGTGGTAGCTCAGAGCAATCAATTGTTGTGAATCCATGCTTGGAATAATAGGATTCGAGATGTGTAAACGCGAAGCAATAATCGCCATCAGTGAAAACATTGTTTTTACAATGGGTTAGTAGTTTTTTTCCAATCCCTGTTCCCCTAACTTTCGGAATGACCAACATTCCTGTCAACAGACGAACTTTATCTACACCTTTTAAACGTAGTAACGCAATGATTTCACCCTTATGGCTTGCTGTAATGATCAATTCATCCTTTTTGGCTCGACCCGCAGGGTAATACGCTTTGTATAGTTTCTTAATGAGGGGGAGCTTGATGGGATTTAACACTTCTATGATTAATGAGTCTGGTATTGTCACTGCGGTTAAAAGATAACTAATGTAGAATGTCGACAGTTTAAGAGAATCTTATCTGGTGTTGCAAACCTACTATGCAAATTAAAACAAATGCGAGCCTAAAGGCTTACCATACTTTTGGAATTGAACAATCGTGTTCCTATTTAGCTATCGTTGAGTCGCTCGAAGATGTTATTGAGCTATTTCAAAACCCAAGATTCACCCATTTACCGAAACTTTTTTTAGGTAAAGGAAGTAATGTTCTTTTTACAGAACATTTTGAGGGATTAGTGATTGTTAATCGAATCATGGGTAAAGAAGTCACGGAAACGGATGAGCACTACCTATTACATATTGCCGGTGGTGAAGATTGGCCTGAATTGGTTTCCTGGTGTGTGAATCAGGGGATCGGTGGGATCGAGAACTTAGCTTTGATTCCGGGTTGTGCTGGCTCGGCTCCTATTCAGAACATTGGTGCGTATGGCCTAGAGCTAAAAGACATCTGTGATTATGTAGATGTTCTTGACCTAACTACGTTTGAAAACAAAAGAATGCACGCCCAAGACTGTGAGTTTGCCTATAGGGATTCCATATTTAAACATGCGTTGCACGGAAAGTGCTTTATCACCGCATTAGGGCTTAAGTTGGCGAAGCAATGGCAGCCGATTAACCAGTACGGTCCTTTACAAAGTATCCCAGAAGAACAACTCAGCCCTGCTTCTATCTTCGAACGAGTATGCCAAGTGCGAAAGGCAAAACTGCCAGATCCAACCAAGATAGGTAACGCAGGTAGTTTCTTTAAAAACCCAGTGATCACAGAAGATCACTATGATCGACTAACAAAAAAATACCCTAACGTAGTGGCCTACCCAGCTTCAGGAGGAATGAAAATTGCTGCTGGTTGGCTTATTGATCAGTGTGGATTAAAAGGGAAGTCTGTACACGGTGCGCAGGTCAACCCTATGCAAGCTTTGGTTTTGACCAACATAGATAATTGTAGTGCTGATGACATTGTCGCGCTTGCTTCTTTAGTGAAGCATACAGTATGGGACAAATACCAAATCATACTTGAGCATGAAGTACGCTTTCTCAATCGTACCGGGGAGACCAATTTGGCTCAGATCGAGGCATCTAGATGAGAAAAGATCACTCTACGAAACTTCATATT
>NZ_JADDYG010000658.1:0-264 GCF_015163535.1 Vibrio sp. OPT46
ACTAAACAAAAAAGGCTTACCGCCTGTTATCGTGCACTTTATTGAAGAAACACTTCAAGATTATGAGCTGGTCGGAATGCTCAACAATGGTTACGTCAGAGCCATTGTTCTCGATAGCCATAAAGCCAAGCTTTGGCTGAAAGTGATGGATGATATTCGGGTGCATAAAAAAATCCCTATCCGCAAAAATGGCAAAATTGCTTGGGCAATGCGAGAAAATAGTCCCAAATTAAAAGCCGTCGTGAATAAGTTCATCCAGAAGTC
>NZ_JADDYG010000659.1:0-391 GCF_015163535.1 Vibrio sp. OPT46
GATAACAATACAGTAACTGTCGTTGGTGAGCAGAAGAAATATCGTGACCGTACAGAGGCACACGAAAAAGCGGCAGCTGTACTCCATAATGAAATGCCTGACGATATTGATACCTATGCGATCAATGAACGTAGCCGAGGCTTAGTCGGCGAACAAACGATTATTTCCAAAGAGAAATATCGCGACTTTGCCCAAGTTAATTACATCAATCCGAAAATAGAAGATGCAACCTCAAGGGCTACTACTAAGCCAACGGGAGAATCTATCTACGATGGTTTTGAACGTTTTGATTGGGGCTTTGCACCTAAACTAGTTCAAACTCTCGGAAACGCTGAAGATTTCTATCTCTTTAGTGTAGGGCTAAGCGGTAATGCCTCATACTGGCTGACGG
>NZ_JADDYG010000659.1:457-1105 GCF_015163535.1 Vibrio sp. OPT46
ACAACCTTGAAATTGGCGGTTCGTTATACTGGGATTGGTATAACAACTACGATAAGTTTATTTATGTCACTCCACCTGATGGCACTACCGTTCCTCGTGTTCGCACCATGTTCCGCGCTTACCAAAATGAACATGCTGTAACCATGTCAAACTTACAATTGACTTGGTTCCAAGAGTATTCCGACACGATGGATCAGCAATTCTACGCGGGTTATCTGGAGAGCATGTTTGCCGGAGTTGGTACCGAGTTTCTTTACCGACCGCAAGGAGCTAACTGGGCGATTGGCGCTGACGTCAACGTAATTTCTCAACGTGATCCACAAAGTTACTTCGGTGTTTACGACGAGAAATGGCAAAACGTGCCAGAATATGGACGTCCGTTCCAAGTTATTGATAAAGGCTTCACTGGTTTTGTATCTGGTTACTACTACCCTCAATGGGAATTCCTACAAGATTTGATGATCCAAGTCGATGTTGGTCAGTTCCTAGCTGGCGATGTTGGTACACAAATCAATGTTTCTAAGCAGTTCAAGAGTGGCGTAATTGCTGGCGCCTTTGCCTCATTTACAGACTTGTCTGCGGATGAATTTGGTGAAGGTAGTTTTACCAAAGGTTTCTACTTGTCGATTCCATTTGACATCATGACCG
>NZ_JADDYG010000660.1:0-211 GCF_015163535.1 Vibrio sp. OPT46
TGTGAAAATTGTAATATCGGTCACATTAACTCGGTCAGCGTAGAAGAACTTTTCGTAATCTATGTGCAACGCGATCTTAACGCTAACGAAACAAACGATATTTAAGTGACGGCAATCACAAATAAAGGGCGTAGTTGATGGTAAATCCATCAACCCTTGAGAATTAGGAAGTGGATCAAAGTAACGAACATTTCTGATGTCGTAACATCCC
>NZ_JADDYG010000661.1:0-353 GCF_015163535.1 Vibrio sp. OPT46
TCACATTGGATTTCATCTAGAGATATGAGAAAGCTCAAAACGGTAGATGACGTCATGAAGCAGGTAGAGAAAATCTGCCTGCTGCGAGGTAAACAACTCACTACTAAACGGAAATTGATACTGACTTCACTGCTATATGCGGAGAAGCCGCTTTCTGCCTACGAACTAGTTGACTACTGCAATCACAACTTTTCTCAAAACATTCAAGCGATGTCGGTTTATCGAATACTCGATTTCCTTGAAGCAGAGCACTTTGTCCATAAGCTCAATACATCTAGTAAATACGTCGTTTGTTCTCAAATCGCGTGCGATCAGGAGCATGGCGTTCCACAGTTTTTGATTTGCTCTCAGTG
>NZ_JADDYG010000068.1:0-324 GCF_015163535.1 Vibrio sp. OPT46
ACTGCAAACTCCATGGTTCTAGCGGATAAGGTTTGGTTGTTGCAACCATAATTGATATTAACATCTGTACACATAGCCATGCTTTCCGTTGTTTATCTGAATGATGAATATCCAAGAAACCCTCTGAATCAAATGCTTAGAGATTACGTGGATATAGATGAATTGCGCTTTAATAATGGTTTTAGCCATTGAGATAAGCGCATGCTATTAAGTTAAGCATTCAATAAAAAAACGTCAGTAGCAGTTTAGTATCAGTTGATAGAGTTAAAATAAAAAGTGATGTATTAAGTAAAACTCTTTGATCTTAGAAATTAATAATATATT
>NZ_JADDYG010000662.1:0-497 GCF_015163535.1 Vibrio sp. OPT46
GCTTCTATTGACTCAGAAATTGGGGGGCTTGATATCGATGTTTCTGAATTTAACTCCCGCGCAGCATTTGTTGGTGGTATGGCCGGACTAGGAAGTCTAGGTGCAATGGCACTATATGTATCTACGATTGCAAGCAACTTAGGGGCTTACATACTAGTTGGTAAAGCTGCGGGTGTACTTGTTTCGTTAGGACTTGCCAGTAGCGTAACCTCAGTTACATCGTTCGTGGCGGCTCTTGGTGGCCCGATCACTATCGGTATTGCCATTGCAGCTGCGATTGGATATATGGTTTATCGTTTAATGGGTAGTTCATGGCAGAAAAGCCTCGCTAAAAAGGTTGCTGAAGCAATCAAAAAGGAAAACGTTTGGGACCAAATTGAAGATTGCATTGCTAAGTTCTGGAACAATACTGAGACTGCAATTCAGGCTGGTCTAGATGAACTGGTAGAACAAACCGAAGAGTACATCAATAAGCTGAAGGAAGATGCAGCTACAGA
>NZ_JADDYG010000663.1:0-549 GCF_015163535.1 Vibrio sp. OPT46
CAAATATCTACTGATATTTTTCTCACCTCTACACTTGGGTCTGCTTCACATTCAATCATTTAATTTATCTCATTTTAGTAAGCTTGAAGTTACTTAGCGCAGTAAAGAAGCGCACACTTTTAGCGTGCATCTCTAATTTGAATATTTAAGTTATGAATCAAAAACTGTGAGCAAAAAATGCATAATAGGTTTATTTAAGTATAAGATAAGCACCTGTTGATCTCGGTATTTAACTAACTCTTTGACTATGCGTTTTGTTTCCCTATGCATTACTTCAATCCTGCTCTGCTCGTCTCCTTTGGCATATGAGCTAGATTACTATTCTAAGTTTGGTCACATCGATAATTACGGCAATCTTGATCTTAGAAACAAGCCTTACACCCAACTACCCTCTGGCCTAGTGGTAAAGGGCAACTTAAACATCTCACAAACCCCTATCAAAACCTTGCCCAAAGGGCTTGATGTTGAAGGCAGTCTGGAAGCAACTAACAGCGCACTCAAAGTTATTCGCTCAGGAACAAAGATAAAAGGCTATGCAAACCTACTAGG
>NZ_JADDYG010000664.1:0-738 GCF_015163535.1 Vibrio sp. OPT46
GGGAACCTGGCGCTGGATCACCTCCTTAAACGATGATTATTGCGATGAGTGTTCACACAGATTGATACGGTTTATGAAGTTTAAGAGATAGAACATCCTCCAAGATGTTCACTTAGTGTCCCGTTCGTCTAGAGGCCTAGGACACCGCCCTTTCACGGCGGTAACAGGGGTTCGACTCCCCTACGGGATACCATCTTTAAACATTCTCTCTTGAGAGTTTTTAAAAATGGTTACTTCATTAGAAGTGATTAGCTCTTTAACAATTTGGAAAGCTGACAAAACAACAATTTATTGTTGTTTGTAAAGTTCTCAATGTTTGTCTTTAAGACAAACACCAAAAAACACATTCAAGTGTTCTTGGCTTTTTGTTTTCATTTTTTCTAAAAATGAAGGTAAAGAGATGAGTCCGGCAAAATCGATATGTCTCTCGCTCATTCAAATAATGAGAGACAACTTTGGTGACTTGTTCATCAACTCGAAACTCCTTCGGGTTGTATGGTTAAGTGACTAAGCGTACACGGTGGATGCCTTGGCAGTCAGAGGCGATGAAAGACGTAGTAACTTGCGATAAGCCCAGATTAGGTAGTAACAACCATTTGAGTCTGGGATTTCTGAATGGGGAAACCCACTAGCATAAGCTAGTATCGTTATGTGAATACATAGCATAACGAGGCGAACCGGGGGAACTGAAACATCTAAGTACCCCGAGGAAAAGAAATCAACCGAGATTCCGAAAGT
>NZ_JADDYG010000665.1:0-4594 GCF_015163535.1 Vibrio sp. OPT46
CGAGACTTTAATCGTATTACAGTGATGCAAAATGTTCGCGAACACCGCCTTCGTCAAATCGACGATTTAGGCTGCAAATATATATAATTTAAGCCCTCGACAATTGGAAGCTTATTTAGTCAGTTAAGCCAGTTTGGTGCTTCTACGTTAGCACATACGTCAAGAGCCGAATCAAGCAACCGACGTTTTCTTTGCCTAATCATCTGAACATCATGGGAGCTCAATACTTTGATTTGTAGCTAACATTCGCTTGTGAGGTTCTAACGGAACAACACAACTTGGCTCTGACTGTCTATACACTAAGTCAGTTGATGACAGTCGATGGCCCCACGTGCCACACTAGCCATTTTCTTGCCAACCTCGTTATTCACATAGGTCAAATAATAAATAGTATTTTCAATTTCTGAATACAAAGGTGGAAGGTTATCATTAAGGTTCCAACCTCATTTTAAAGTAAATTGTTCTGAGCTCCTTGCTCTAAGTAGACCTCAGTTGCTCTCCCCAACATCCCCCTGGCCTTCACTCAAAATATTCACATTATTTCAAAAGATACGTCTCTTAACATCCTAAAAATGGACGCATCTATCGCTTTGGCAACATCACACATTGAGCTGTCTAAAGCTAAAACATGCTCTTAAGTTGATAACTTAAGATAAATCCACCACAGCCTTAATTACTCACAGTTGTAGATATGCCCTGGCAAAGGGTCTTTTTTGTCCTGACCGATTAGCGGCTATTTGGTGGGACTGTAATGGCAATTGGATGGCAATAATCAAGCTAATATACCCGATGGACATTTAATAAGTGAGTAAAGTATTACGTCACAGTGAGAGTAATCGGACACTTAAAGGTCATAGAAAGGAGCCCAAAAGGACAGTGTAATTTTTGATATTTACAAATATGGGAGAAAAACAAGTCTGTCAAACAAAACGCAGACCCTTCTTTAGAATTAAAATATTTTAATACTTTTAAATTTAAAATAATTAAAAGGGCTTCGCCAAAATATAGATCGAAATAATCAATGTCAAGTTCTTTGATATTGCATTGTGATCGGGGGATGACGGGTTGGCTGGGGCCGAGCTGTCGGGGGTGACCCCCAAGAAGCGGGAAATTAAGCATTTAGGGCTTTAGCCCTAAGTGCTTAAATGGATAATTCGCTATATCCAGAGTGATCAATTGACTCTGTCATGGTGATCTTGCGACCAAAGAATGACCACTCTAATTTACGTACTAAACGTGTTTTGTACTGGACTTCTGAAATTACAGAAGGCGTAGTTTCCACACCAAACGTTTCTCTCAGTAACTCTTGTGCCTTAGCAACTATTGACCCCTGCGTAATCTCGAATTGAAGATCGAACAACTTTTCTTTCACAAGGTCTCCGATAGGTGTTTCTGAGGCTTTGCCGAATTCATATTTTATTCCCAGTTCACAGTAGACAGCGTTTGGAGTTTTTTTCTGAAATTCCGCGCTAAAGAATCTCCCCTGAGTTAAACCCATATCGTTGTCACCAACTTGACCAATAATCTTGCCGTTAGTGATGTAGAAGTTATGAACTGTTACTTTCATTTTTTGTCCCGCCAGTAGTATTCCCAACTGTTTCCATTATACCAAAACCAGATTAAAATACCATATTAAAACACAAATAAAGGTAAAATATACTTAACTATTTTAATTGACTTATATCCAGACAAAGACGACACAATAGGGCTCGATAGAGGGTTAGCTTTTTAGGCGAAGCCGTTAAGAAAAGCGTTGAAACTTCTTTTAGCTGCCGAAGGCAGATCATTTAGGCCACCAGCACCTGCCATAGCAATGACAACGGGGTTTATGTTGGCATTGCTATGGCGCTGGAGGTCTAGCAGCCTTGAGCGATACATTGAAATGCATCAAACCTTATTACTGCACTATGGATGACAACGTGTTTTTGTTGGCGTCCATAGTGATTTAGGTTTGATTGAAATTTCAATGACAACACTTAGCGAGGAACGAGCTTTAGTGATGTAGGGGTAAGTCCGGCGGGTGGGCCTCGGTGGCGACTAGGGGGAACCCCTGTTAGTGGAGAGCGTCCAATTGAAACAAATTTACTTGTTACAATTGGATAGTTATTAGTATTAAAATTAAAAGTATCGCCAATTTTACTCTTTGCTTTGTACTCGTTTTCGTTTTGATAGTTTCTACAATTTTATCTATTAGACCGAAAGCCTCTGCAAACCCAACAATTAGTACAAATACTGTAAAAGCATCAGCCACATTTGAGAAACCCAAACGCTCAAAAATAAATGTTAGAGCGTCAGCTACTGCGTAAATGCGTAATAACAATGCTGCTAAATTCAATATGTTCCCCCTACCCTTAATATATTCCTTTTCAATTAGCTAGTATGTTCAATTGATATATGACAGATATCGCTAGATAAGTTTGAAACTAGATAATAATGAATCTGGCTCATTGGTCTGTTCGATTATTAAGGATTGTCCTGACACATCCCATTCATAAGTAGAAACCGTCTTTCCCCTAAACTGTTTCATCACTTTTAACCTAGGTTCATTAAACTTCTTCCCTAGCAGAAACTTACCTATTGAAATTACTTTTGATAAAGAAGAACCACGATGCCCTTCCTCTGATAAGCAACTTAGGATTTCTACGATATTATGTCTTGTGTCGATATCCGAGTTAGTACCTAAGATAAAAGCTATGTCTGAGTCCATGTATATTGAATCATTGATCACCTTTTCATAGGTAATCGAAATAAACTTACCCTCTACTAAACCGACATTGTTTTTCCCAACATAACCGAATAAACGACTGCAAATAATGGTGTAATTATTGATGATAACTTCTAATTTCATACTGCCCCCAAGCCTATGATATTTATTTGTTCAGAGTATGTATTATAAATAAACGCAACTATAAATACCATATTAGAACACACAATAAAGTAAAATATACTTAACTATTTTAGTTGACTTTAGACCGGACAAAGACGACACAATAGGGCTCGACAGAGGGTCAGCTTTTTAGGCGAAGCCGTTAAGAAAAGCGATACAAAAGCTTCTAGCTCGCCGAAGGCGATTCATTTAGACCACCAGCACCCTGCCATAGCAATGACAACGGGGTTTATGTTGGCATTGCTATGGCGCTGGAGGTCTAACAGCCTTGAGCGATACATTGAAATTCATCAAACCTTACCACTGCACTATGGATGACAACGGATTTTTGTTGGCGTCCATAGTGATTTAGGTTTGAATGAAATTTCAATGACAGCACTTAGCGAGGCACGAGCTTTAGTGATGTAGGGGTAAGTCCGGCGGGTGGGCCTCGGTGGCGACTAGGGGGAACCCCTGTTAGTGGAGAGCAAATATTGCCCAGTAAATCTGAGCAATATTTATCTATTGATGGTCGAATGACAACGCTGCTCTTTCAAGCTCCTTCTCTAGCTCCACAAGGCGTGTCGGAAGTAACGCAAATGAAAACAAGGTCAATAATGATTCGATTGAATCCCGCCATTGAGCCGTTGACTGAAGTATTTCTAGAACCCCGAAATCTGCACAAATCTGTTTTAGCTTAACTTCATTGTTAGCTTTTTCTTCACGCTTAAGGGCAACCTTCAAGAATTCATCGAATTTATTCTGAGACATTTCTTTGACTGAAACAAAGCCAGTTCCTTTTTCTGTCCATACCATTAGATGCGGTTCTCCGCTAAATACACTGATCTGGTCTTTATAGTGCTTACTAATTAGCTCAATCTGTTTCTCGGTTCTCATAGTGGTGCCCCTACTTCAATAAACTAATGTGATTTGGTTTGTTACTTAATAGCTCTGCGATCTCAAACTGCTCCGCTACATACTCGACATTAGGGATTAAGGTAGGCTCCCATGTACTAAGCGCGACCTTTCTGCCTTGTTGAACATCATCAACAATGTTGTCTAGACTTTTGACGCTACATACCTCATACAAGCTTGTACCAAATTCATCATTCTCTACTACACATGTAGCGAACGTGCCAACGTCCTTAGATTCAATGATTAATAGACGTACTTCTGACTCCTGTTTAACCCCGCCTACTATATGACCAATAGTCACTTTTTCAATGTTTTGAATAACTGTCTTCATAATGCCCCCAAGCAATTTAACAATATAAACAGTAACTTACTTGTGTTTAGTATATCAAACCACCCTATTAAATACCATATAATAACACGATATATTAAAAAATAAGTATTGTCCTTTCGATTGACATTAGCCCCGACAAAGGCGACACAATAGGGCTCGATAGAGGGTCAGCTTTTTAGGCGAAGCCGTTAAGAAAAGCGATACAAAAGCTTCTAGCTCGCCGAAGGCGATTCATTTAGACCACCAGCAAACTGCCATAGCAATGACAACGGGGTTGATGTTGGCATTGCTATGGCGCTGGAGGTCTAGCAGCCTTGAGCGAGATAAACTTTTGGACCCTAGGGTAGCAATCTGAATGACAAATTCTTTTCTTTGGCAATCAGATTGCTCTAGGGTTTCATTAAATGAAGCACTTGAAGAGGAACGATTCTTAGTGCTTAGGGGTAAGTCCGGCGGGTGGGCCTCGGTGGCGACTAGGGGAA
>NZ_JADDYG010000666.1:0-213 GCF_015163535.1 Vibrio sp. OPT46
CACACCGTATACGTCATCTTACGATTTTGCACAGTGCTGTGTTTTTAATAAACAGTTGCAGCCACCTGGTATCTGCGACTCTCAATAGCTCCATCCGCGAGGGACTTCACCGTCGAGAGCGTACCTTCTCCCGAAGTTACGGTACCATTTTGCCTAGTTCCTTCACCCGAGTTCTCTCAAGCGCCTTGGTATTCTCTACCCGACCACCTGTGT
>NZ_JADDYG010000667.1:0-269 GCF_015163535.1 Vibrio sp. OPT46
GGCTACGTATCAACAGATGGTCAACGCTTATCACAAATTTGGTTATCAATTGATCGAAGTGCCCAAAATGTCAGTCGAAGACAGAGTAGCGTTTATTCGCGGCTCAATCATCGAATAAGGCTGAAAGATGATTGATGCAAACAAATGCGTAAGGCGATTGTGACCACGACGACAATATGCGTAAAGGGAGTTATTTATACTGGATAAAATTCAATAACTTAATTGAGTGTTATGTCTTTTAAATATCTTACCTTATTGCTCGCAACGAC
>NZ_JADDYG010000069.1:0-2797 GCF_015163535.1 Vibrio sp. OPT46
TTTGATACTCCACCACGTCCTCCAAGAACATAACGCCCTGTTAAGGTGTGAGCATCGCAATACCAATGCTCCCGCATACCACCTTAAACACTAAAACCAACGCATAGTAAAAATGCCACGCGTTGCGAATCACTCTTAAACAGTTTGTTATAAATATTTTTCGTAACACTGTTCAAGCTGAACTTGTCCCCAAAGTTCGCACTCTTCCTCATGGATTAACTGAAATCCATTCTTGATATAGAGTGACTTTGAAGCAGCTAAACCTGCAACTGTCCAAAGGATTATTTTGGAATAGTTTTCCTCAATACAAAAGCTAAGTGCCTGCTCAATTAGAGTTTTTCCTAAACCTTTTCCACGAGCCTTTGGGTCTACAGAAAACCAGCGAAGTTGAGCTTCAGTATTTGAGTTTTCACAAATACAAATCGTGCCGACTAATTCACCATTGAGACGAGCCAACCAAATCTTCTCTCGTTTACCGTTACGTTTTGCAAACTGAGCTAAAGGTTCTGCAACATATGCTTCAAAGGTAAAGTCATAGCCATACTCTTTCGAGTAAAGTAAGCCATGTTGCTTAACGATATGACCTAAGTCTCCCGGTTCTAATGTATTGCTAATTATCATTGCTGTTCCCTAGCGATGATTTTGACTGTATTTATAACGCCGCATTAAGGGGTGAACAACGCCACCACCCAACCTAAGCTATTGTGCCGTAAACACTAAAGTTGATTCAAACCAAAACTGCCAAGCGTTGTGAATCCCTCTTGAATGCTTTGTTAGTTGCCAAACCTAACGCTTTGATTTGATGTTAATTGCCGCTTTGCCAACACTAGTTTTACGTGTTTTAAGAAGCTCAAATCAGGCGCTGTTTCAAAGCGCCTGTCACTGAAACCACTTGGAATATACAACGCCGTAGAATACAGCCTAACAACACCAAAAAGCTCATTTGAAAAGACAATATCATAGAGTTGACTCTCAACAAGCGAACTGGCTTCTGAAACGGAAAGTCCGACCACAAAAAACCAAAGCCTGATTTGCACAATACTGAAAGGCTAAAATTTGAAATACAAAACCGAGCCAGAAACGTACGAACATTAGCCCTAAATATTCTGATTTAGCTGCGTTTTCCCCTTGGCAACTAACGCCCTGTTAAGGTGTGAGCAACGCAATACTATAGCTTCCGCATACTACCTTAAACACTAAACGCAACGCATAGCAAAAATGCCAAGCGTTGCGAATCACTCTTAAACAGATTGTTAGTTGATAGGTTTGCGAGCAGGGTATAGTTTCCGAAAATGAGTGACCCCTAAAAACTCCTTAGATGCTAACTTGTAGATATCCCCTATTAGTCTCTTCATTGTACCGATTGAAGAAGCAAAATACTCTGAAGAAAGAGGTATCCTTTGCTTATTATCGGTAACACGAGCTTTTTGTCCTGCTTTTTGTACATAAACTTCATTAACATAACCTTGCCCATGAGTTAGCAAGTCTCTAGTTGCCTTGATTTCAACATATGTATCTACAATTTCTTGGTCTAATTCAATCCCAAGTGCATTTTCCAAGTAACCAAAATAATCAGCGGGGCTTGCATACATTAGCTGATGCAATTTATCTCGAATGACATTGTGATACAATTCTTCTAAGTTTTGAGCGTCTAGCAAATTCCGAAGAGGAATTGTCGAGTCATCAATTTTAACTTCAATTTCGGGTTCCGATAGTTTACTTTTCTTGCTTTGTTTCTTTATTGAATGCGATAGTCTTCGAGGTTCCTTTAAAAGGCAAAGCTCGACTATTTTTTCCAAATAAACTTCAGTAGCTGATACAGCCGATATTAAGCTATTAGAGTATAAATCATGCCTCACAGCATCCTTAAGTATCTTTACTGTTGTAGACTTACGCTTTGGTGTTGGTTTTAACGTACCATCAATATCTGGAAACTCTAAAGGCACAAAATGTTGATCTTGCCCTTTCAATTCTTCTCTGTGTTTCTGTATTGCATTCCTAGCAATCTCCGTGACCAAATATATATTGTGAAGATTGTTTATGGCATTTACATGCGGTATGTAAAATTTATTTTCTTTTTTAATCTCTTGTAAAGATATCGTTCTCATTTTTCGCTTACTTTTTTCTATCATAATTTCCTACCAACTAACGCCTTGCTAAGGTGTGAAGCACGAAATGACCAAGCCGCTGCATGGCACTTCAACACCAAAAACACCGCATACTAAAAATGCCACGCGTGCTGAATCACGCTTAAGCAACTTGTTAGCTTTCTAGCCAACGAAATACGCTGACTCATTTTCTGCAAACAAACACTCTAAAGGGTAAGGTAGCTCAAGCTTTGGCAAGTCACCCTTTGAAAACCATTTTAAAGACACCGTTTCACCGTCGGTTGCAGTTTGTAACTGACTGTCTACCATACATTTAAACATAATTACGGTGTACTCAACTTGATCACCATTTGGATAGGTGAATCCAAAACCCTCACCACCAAATACTCCGAGTAGACGCTCTACTTTAACCGCTAAACCTGTTTCTTCACGAACTTCCCTAACCAATGCTTGAACTGGGGACTCTTGAGGCTCAATCATTCCAGCTGGAAGGCTCCATGTGTTATCTGATTTCTGCTGAAGTAGCAACTCATGGTTCTCATTTAATATGACACCCGCTACGCTAGGGATAAGTAGCGGCATAGTTCCAATTTTGGAACGGATTTCTTTGATATAGTCACTCGCGCTCAATTTTCCTCCTTGAAAGCTAACGCCCTGTTAAGGGGTGAGCAACGTAATACCGAAGCCGC
>NZ_JADDYG010000668.1:0-623 GCF_015163535.1 Vibrio sp. OPT46
ATATAAAGATAGTTAACGCGATTCATCCGTCAAAATTACCGGATAAAGTAAAAGAGTATCTAAATCCGCGTTCGCGTATTTCTTATTTCTTTGATAGTAATGAGTAGTTATCCACAGCTTTTTGTGGGTAAATTGTATAAATCCTGAGTGTTATTTATGGGTAATTTTAGGGTTGGATGGAAAGTATCCATTTGGCATGTTTTTTTAGAAAAAATGCATTTTTAGTATTGCCAAAGAAAATCTTCTCCCTATAATGCGCATCCATCGACACGGCAGACGTCACAAGGCTTCAGCAGGGTCGAAGAGGTAAAAAGCTTCTACAAAAAATTAGTTTAAAAAAGTGTTTGACACTAACAACTAAATCGCTAGAATGCACCTCCGCTTTGAGAGAAAAACTTCTCGCAAAGCAAGCTCTTTAACAATATAGACCTATCAATCTGTGTGGGCACTCGTTGATGATAATCCAAATAGTTTCTTCGGAAACAATTTAGGTTTCAATGATACGAAGTGACCATTGAATCTTCGGATTCAGCACAGTCAATTCAAACATTACTTATGTAATGTTCAGTATTCATTGAGCCGACAAAATCTTAAATTGAAGAGTTTGATCATGGCTCAGATTG
>NZ_JADDYG010000669.1:0-272 GCF_015163535.1 Vibrio sp. OPT46
GCCGCCTGTTTGAATTCCATCTTCATCTGTTTCATGTTTTGTTTTAAATCAACCGCTTCTGCCATTGCGTATGTTGAGCCAAACGCAATCGCACACCCTAGGACTAAAGGACGTAACATTTTTCACTTCTCCATTTATAGTGCCGAATTCTGTGTCGGCTTTATTCACCCAAATAACCTACGCCATAAGAGGCGAAAAACTAGCTTAGTTGAGTATTTCCGGGTCGCAGTGTAAAGCAATCTGGCGTCGGGTGCATACCTTAAATGTAATCA
>NZ_JADDYG010000670.1:0-384 GCF_015163535.1 Vibrio sp. OPT46
GCGCTTCCAATCTGTGATTTGACTACATTATTAGAACAGAAACAAATAGCGTAGAAATATCATGTCGTTAACCGTTTCTCTGCTCGACAAATTGATAGATAGTGATCCTCTCACTCGAGATGAGAAAGACTTCCCTGCAAGCCAGCAACAGATGTTGAGCAGCTTACTTAGAGATCTAGAGTCGATGCTGAATAGTCGTATTGGATGGAAAAACATTCCTGATGATCTTTTAGAGGTTCGTTATTCAATATTGAATTATGGGCTGCCAGATTTTTCCTCAATGCCCTATAGCAGCCAAGAAGGGCAGAATCAGCTTTGCGACATCGTTCATGATGCAATTAAAGAGTTTGAGCCGAGGTTAAGGAACCCTCATGTCCAGATTTC
>NZ_JADDYG010000671.1:0-646 GCF_015163535.1 Vibrio sp. OPT46
ACCGCGACAGAGTTTACTTTGCTGCAGTTTCTCGCGACTCGTCCGGGCAGAGTCTACAGTAAAGATGAATTGCTCGATCACGTTTGGAACACCAGTCATTCTGGTTATCACCACACTGTGTGTAGCACCATAAACCGTTTACGCAGCAAGTTGTCTTTATCTGATTCTGATCATCACTTCATCCAAACCGTGTGGGGTGTTGGATATAAGTTTCAACCGAGACACTAATGCAAGAAAGTAAGTCAAAACATCAAGCCAAGACAGCAAGTTGGCAGTTGTTTTCACCGTCATTTTTCAATCATCACGGGTGTTTCAAAAACACCGCTGTTTAAGGAGGCGATAGGATGAGCTTCAAATCTCGCTTGGTAGTATTTACTAGCTTGTGGTTCTGCCTCGCGGCGGTGGTGATTGCACTGACTTACAATTGGCAAAAAGAAACCATCGAGTTACGCACTAAGCAAAGCCTGCATAAAGAGCTAGCTAGCCATATGCGTGACGATAATCCACTGATGATCGGGACGGATTATAACCCTAAAGCGCTTAAGTCGATCTTTCATACGCTCATGCTGATAGGCCCTGATTTTGAAATCTACTTCCTCGATAGCCAAGGCAACATCACCACCCATGCGGCACCGGAAGGGGCGGA
>NZ_JADDYG010000672.1:0-233 GCF_015163535.1 Vibrio sp. OPT46
CGACGACGGCAAACTGGACTGAAAACCTAAATAGGAAATTTACATTAGGGTTCGTGTCCAGCTCGGTATCTAGCCAAAATCACAGCTAAAGACCGGATAGAGACCGGACCGACGACGCCGTCGCCAAAGTTGCTGGAACTACATCATGCAGGAAGTCAGGCGGGATAAGTCTTAGAGTAAGATTACAGGGCCAGTCTGGTGTGACCGACCCAGCGATCTAGGATTTTAGTTAG
>NZ_JADDYG010000673.1:0-273 GCF_015163535.1 Vibrio sp. OPT46
ATATAGCTACGCACAAATAATAATCGAGGATACGATGAAAAGACTTCTACTTAGATTGGCTTTTAGCTTAATTGTTGTAAGTTCTCATGTGACCGCAAGTCAAGTGAACTATTACGTCATTGCTGAACAAGCTCGACCATTTCAAATTGAACAACAGGGACAAATGCACTCCGGAATTGTGACCGATATCGTCAGCGCTATCTTCGCGGAGTCGGATTACCAAGTGAATTATCATACTTATCCATTTAAACGTATGATTTCCATATTGGAAGA
>NZ_JADDYG010000674.1:0-265 GCF_015163535.1 Vibrio sp. OPT46
TTGAGAAATGTAAATGTTCAATTTGTTGTCGGTGATAAGGAATACCAGCACGCGATTTGCGCATTGCATGATGAGTTTTTCCAAAGTAGCAGTTTAGCTAAATCGGTTAATGTGGCTTAGTTTATCCACGGTTAAAATACAAAGGAGAGCAGGTTAGCTCTCCTTTTTTGTTTTTCAGTTTGTACTCACAATGCCCACTTTGTATAGGCTAAACAGGCGATTTAAGTAAGTTCCTATGTGGCGATACACATAAGCCAGCAGAATG
>NZ_JADDYG010000675.1:0-344 GCF_015163535.1 Vibrio sp. OPT46
CACTTTTGTAAAACCTGGGATAATTATGAACTGTAACTAGAAGATATCTCATACTATATATTTGCCTTTTGTAGTTAATTTGTCATCGTTTAATGATTTACAGGCGGTATTGCCTCATAGCTAATGTGGTATATTTTTGCATTCTATTAATAGGTGTTCGCATGCACATAACTGTAACTAGTTCTGATAAAAATTTGGACTCTGAACATCACACTTTTGAACAACCTTCCTTGCTGCTTAAAAATTGTATTAAAAGCCCAGAAGCCCAATCCAAATTAAAAATTCTCCGTCTTTCTGATTCAGTACTCAATTGCCACTGTGTATCACCACCAGCCACAATGTAT
>NZ_JADDYG010000070.1:0-1076 GCF_015163535.1 Vibrio sp. OPT46
GCGTCAAATCCATTCATTACCGGCATTTGGACATCCATAAGAACGAGATCAATCTTGTGAGAGTGGAATAGTTCTACCGCAGAGGCTCCATTATTTGCTTGTAAGCTGTTGACTCCCAATCTTTTTAAATACATCTGTACCAAGGTGCGTTGCACCTCTTTGTCATCTACAATGAGCACTGTTGGTGCATCTTTACATACTTGTACGTGTTGAGCTGAATGATTTTCAGAATGTGATGCAGTTGCTTTCCAGCTATCAAAGTCCGGTGCTCTTAATGTCTCTGGTTTTGGTGCGTTTGGTACGACTGGGAAATACAAGTAGAATTCTGTGAACTCGTTCAATTCAGACTGGCACTCTATTCGTCCTCCGAAGGAGCGCATAACACGTTGGCAATAACCCAAACCTAAGCCACTGCCTCCGCTTTTTTGATACGAGAAAAAGTCATCAAATATCTTGTGTAAGATACTGCTATCTATACCTGGCCCACTATCTCGGAAGATCAGAATGTTTTCGTAAGCCCCCGTCTGGGTACGAATCTCAATTTGACTGTCGGGATAAGAATCAAAATAGTAGATAGCGTTACGAATCAAATTGAAAATGACAAAGTTAAACAGGGTCTCATTTAACTTCGCGACAAAATCGTGTGCCTGTGGCAGGTTAATTCTCTCTATTATTTGATCGTTTTCAAAACCATAACGGCTTACTGCTTGGTCGATGGCTTTATGTATGGAAGTGAGAGCTAAAGGCTCATGCTCTGGTGAACTGTCGCTAACTTCTCGTAAAATAATATCGATAAGTTGTCTACCGCGTTGTATAGCGGCTTCACCTTTATCAATTTCTCTTTTTAGCGTATCCAGTGAGGCGTTTGACTCTATATGCTGTTTTAAAGCTTCAAATTGTAATTGTACTTGAGCGAGAGGGTTACGCATTTCATGTGCAATGGAGTTAGCCAGCGCACGGCTTTGGCGTACCTTTCTATCGGCTTCAATGGTGCTCTGGATGCGAACTAATAACGTTTGCAGAGCTGAGATTTCTTCATTAGAAAACAGCTTATTATCTATTTTATGTGAAGAAAT
>NZ_JADDYG010000676.1:0-442 GCF_015163535.1 Vibrio sp. OPT46
CGCAACCTTGCCAAGGTTGAGGTCACGAGTTCGAACCTCGTGTGTCGCTCCAGATTTAAGGCCTAACATGAAAATGTTAGGCCTTTTTCGTATTTTTTTGGAAATCTCAAACTTCTTTTCTGTCACAGACTTCGTTAAGTAGCGAACCCTTTGTCTCATTGACTCAAGTGATTGTTAATTCTGCCATTGCAAAACATCTTAGCTATTCCTACTAGTCTATGTTTAAACCATCACTTGTGGTGAATAACCACTCTTACTCCAGGCAAAGCTGTGACGAGAATGCTATCTTTTTAAATGTTCCGGATATAGAAAGGAATGTTTTACGATTAAGCAGCACAACCTTAAACCTCTGTTGGATGAGGTGATGATATCTCAAGAATATTTGTTTAAATAACAGCTGTTTGAGAGAAGCAGAAAAGCATAGCTCATGAATATGAACATG
>NZ_JADDYG010000677.1:0-346 GCF_015163535.1 Vibrio sp. OPT46
GAACAGGCTCAACTGGTTATTAATAAAATCATTTCTTATTAATTTGGAAGCCACTGCATATTTCAAGATGTAAAATCTCGAGGCACATCACTACAGAAGATCACCCTAAGCTCAAGGTTGAGTTTGGGGTCAAGTTTTGTACTTATTTCGACTCAATTAGCAACAACTCGACCTAATATCAAAGGAGACTTAACTTTGGATTGTGCCTATTTTCCTTGTAGGCAAAATAAGTAAAGGGCTGTACTTCCTTGATGAATAGTGTGTTTAAAAGCCCTGCGAGATTAGGAGTTGTTGTATGAAAAATTATACCGAAAGGTATGTAAAGTGCCCGCATTGCGGACACTCT
>NZ_JADDYG010000678.1:0-16216 GCF_015163535.1 Vibrio sp. OPT46
GTGAGGTAATGGCGATTGGTCGTAACCAACAAGAATCTCTTCACAAAGCACTGCGTGGCCTAGAAGTTGGCGCAACTGGTTTTGATGAGATGGTCGATCTGGAAGCGCCAGATGCACTGACTAAGATTCGTCACGAACTTAAAGAAGCAGGTGCAGAGCGTATCTGGTACATCGCCGATGCATTCCGAGCGGGTATGTCAGTCGACGGTGTGTTCAACTTGACTCAAATCGACCGCTGGTTCCTGGTTCAAATCGAAGAAATTGTAAAACTCGAAGAACAAGTCAAGGCGGGCGGCTACGCAGGTTTGACCAAAGAAGTGCTTCGTCAGATGAAACGCAAAGGCTTCTCTGATGCTCGCTTGTCTAAATTGCTTGGTGTCGCTGAAAGTGAAATTCGCCGTGCTCGTGAGCAGTTTGATATTCATCCGGTTTACAAACGTGTGGATACATGTGCAGCAGAGTTTTCTTCTGACACGGCTTACATGTACTCATCTTACGATGAAGAATGTGAAGCAAACCCAACAGACAAAGATAAGATCATGGTTCTTGGTGGCGGTCCAAACCGTATCGGCCAAGGTATCGAATTCGATTACTGTTGTGTTCATGCATCACTTGCGCTGCGTGAAGACGGTTACGAAACCATTATGGTTAACTGTAACCCAGAAACGGTATCTACTGACTACGATACGTCTGATCGTCTGTACTTCGAGCCAGTAACTCTGGAAGATGTACTGTCTATCGCTCGCGTTGAAAAACCAAAAGGTGTGATTGTTCAGTACGGTGGTCAAACGCCACTTAAACTGGCTCGTGCTCTAGAAGCGGCTGGTGTGCCAATCATTGGTACTAGCCCAGATGCTATCGACCGTGCGGAAGACCGTGAACGCTTCCAAGCCGCTGTTGACCGTTTAGGTCTACTTCAGCCAGAAAACGCGACAGTAACAACGATGGAGCAAGCGGTTGAGAAATCGAAAGAAATTGGCTTCCCATTAGTTGTTCGTCCATCTTATGTACTCGGTGGTCGTGCGATGGAAATCGTATACGACGAGCAAGACCTGCGTCGCTACTTCAACGAAGCAGTAAGCGTATCGAACGAGTCTCCAGTTCTGCTAGACCGTTTCTTGGATGATGCAACCGAAGTTGATATTGATGCTATCTGTGACGGTGAACGCGTCGTTATCGGCGGTATCATGGAGCACATCGAACAAGCGGGTGTTCACTCTGGTGACTCTGCATGTTCACTGCCTGCGTACACGCTAAGTCAGGAAATTCAAGACAAGATGCGTGAGCAAGTTGAGAAGTTAGCATTCGAACTCGGTGTACGCGGTTTGATGAACACGCAGTTTGCTGTGAAAGATAACGACGTTTATCTAATTGAAGTGAACCCTCGTGCTGCTCGTACGGTACCATTCGTATCGAAAGCGACAGGCGCTCCTCTAGCGAAAATCGCTGCACGTGTAATGGCGGGTCAATCTCTAGAGTCACAAGGCTTTACTAAAGAGATTATCCCTCCTTACTACTCAGTGAAAGAAGTGGTTCTGCCGTTCAACAAATTCCCTGGTGTTGACCCTCTATTGGGCCCTGAAATGCGCTCAACAGGTGAAGTAATGGGTGTGGGTGCAACGTTCGCAGAAGCTTACGCTAAAGCAGAGCTAGGTTGTGGTGCGGTTTATCCTGAAGGTGGTCGTGCGCTACTGTCTGTACGTGAAGGTGATAAAGAGCGTGTTGTTGACCTAGCTTCTAAGTTAGTGAAACTGGGTTACCAGTTGGATGCGACACACGGTACTGCTGTAATTCTGGGCGAAGCGGGTATTAACCCACGTTTGGTAAACAAAGTACACGAAGGTCGTCCACACATTCTTGACCGCATCAAGAACAACGAATACACCTACATCGTAAACACGGCTGCTGGTCGTCAAGCGATTGAAGATTCGAAAGTTCTACGACGTGGTGCACTGGCAGAAAAAGTGAACTACACAACGACACTGAATGCAGCGTTCGCTACATGTATGTCTCATACTGCAGACGCAAAAGCGTCAGTAACTTCGGTTCAAGAGTTACACGCTAAAGTGAAAGCGAGCCTAGACGCGTAACAGATAAAAATCAGTAAGCTCATTAATCAGGGCTTACATGACAACCTCATTGCCCGCTCATTTGAGCGGGCTTTTTTATATCGAGGTTTTTCTAAAATGAAGAGCATTAAAGTGTGCTAGGAACGATTGGTATGCTTCGCTTTTGAAGATCATCAAGCTAATGATGGCAAGCGATGTACCCAAAGATGAAGAAATAGTACTACCACTTGCTGCAACAAAATTAATGCTGTAGGACTGAGGTATTAAGCCGACCATAACTCTTTAAGCAGATAGGTAATTAGAAAAAGTTAAAATAAGCAGTGTCGAGCTTAAAAACATACTAACTATGGAGTGCTTCGATAGGTTCTTTTTTCTAAGACTAAGTTATAAGTTGATTCTTCAGTATCAAGAGAGTATCCGTTACTTTTTGCAAAAACATCTGCTGCTAGTAGCGAGGGATAAAGAAGAAAAAAACTAGTTACCGATATAGTTAGGAATATCTTACTAGAGCTTTTAAACTCACTTTTAGTTAGGAAATTATTTGATTTTAATGTTTTTACGGACATTCTAGAGCATTCAAATAAGATCAAACTAGAGCCTATAATCAAAATATCAGCCTGATCAAAAGATGAATAACTTTCATTATTATAGATGTTAAGATAAAAGTCTGACAATCCATCAAAACCATATATTAACAGTGATATTGCTGATGCTAATAAAATTATTAAATAAAAAAACACTTGCGTTCGGTCGTAACTCCCTTTTTTCATCGTAACAAACCTCGCTGTATTTCTTGCGAGAAAATCATACTTTGAGTTTTACGTTGAATCTCATTATATTCTTCTTTTGCTCTTCTCTTTGCTTCTATATCTCTTTGCTTTAAGTAAATATCTATAGAGGCTATTAACTTCTGTGTTAAACCTCGTTTATCATTTTCTCTATTCAATAAAAGACCTACAGCCGAGCTTATCAAAATAGCCCCTAATAATGGGCCAGCACTTAAAGTTACAACACTGCCACCCACTGCTGCGGCAAAGTTTACAAATATAGCTGCTGCAGCTGACGATAGCCCGATAGTGATTATATCACTAGCTAAAGTACCAAATAGTTTGGCTAAGGTTTGACGGTCATTGAGGAAAAAGTCAATCACTCTGTATGTGGATATTAAGATAATTGTTATTATGCCCCCACTTCTAATGGATTGTAATGCCCCTTCTGGTCCAACAGCGAACTTTGCCACAGTTGGAGTGGGAAGAAATTTTCCTAATCCAGAAAGCTTTGAGTGCATAGCAGGGGAGCCTGTGAGTATGATATGTGGAGCTCCAGAATAATTTTTAACGATAACAGAGCTATTATTTCCGTACAAATAGTTTGATAAGTTGGTTATAAAAACTAAGTCCTGTCCTGTAGCATAATAGTTTGCTGTATTTTCAAACATTCCCTTTATCTTTTCCCAACGTTCTAATTTCGCTTTATCTTTTACATTGTTCTTGACAACGATATCGAAGCTCTCGATAGATAAGATAATGGTTTCTTGATTTCGATGTTGATGATTTGATTTATAAAGTGGGTAGGTGCTTATACTACCACTATTTTTTGAGGATTGATGTCGTGATAAAGGGTAGTTGCTAGTCATGTATTTTCCTCAGATATCGGGCCTTGAGCGCTGACAATGTAAACTCTACATGCTGAACAGATCTTTCATACTCGTCTAGTTTTATATTTAAAGGTAAGCGTTTGATCTCATTATCAGGAATAGATTTGTGACAGTGATTCAATTCTTTCTGACAACTAAATTTTATGTAAAAGTTTGGAGTCAAGTTTAAGCATTAATTCTATGAAAATTAGGAATAGATTGGTGTCTTGACTTTCCATTGGTAGTTTTGTGAATAAGTGCTACCGTTTCTTCCTCTTTGATACCTCTTCAAAAAGGAAGTGTAGTGGAAATCACGGTTGAGATTTTGTTGGCCTTATTTTTGGTTGCGACTGCCGCAGGCTTTATTGATGCGATGGCTGGTGGGGGAGGGCTCATTACGCTCCCTGCGCTTTTGGCTGCGGGGTTGAGTCCGACTCAAGCTCTAGCAACCAATAAGTTACAAAGTTCGTTTGGCAGTTTCTCTGCTAGCTGGTATTTCGTGCGTAACGGTATTGTCAGCTTAAAGGAAATGCGTTTTGCGATACTCTGCACTTTTATAGGTGCTGCAATCGGTGCCGAGGCTGTGCAGTTTATTGATGCTAGCGTACTCACCAGTTTGATCCCTGTTCTTTTGATAGCCATTTCCCTCTATTTTTTACTCGCGCCAAGTACGCGAAAAATCGATGGAGAACCAAAGTTATCTGAAGCGATGTTTGCGCTATGCATTGGTGCTGGGATCGGCTTCTATGATGGCTTTTTTGGCCCTGGGACTGGATCTATTTTTACTGTTTGTTTTGTTGCACTAGGTCACTTTTCTTTGGTCGAAGCCACAGCTAGAACCAAAATCCTCAATTTCACGTCAAACATAGCGGCACTACTCTTTTTTATCTTAGCTGGGTTGCCAGTGTGGAAGCTTGGCTTAACTATGGCTGTTGGCGGTTTTCTTGGTGCTCAGTTAGGGGCGAAGGTCGTGGTAAGTAAAGGGCAAAAATGGATTCGTCCTCTAGTTATAGTAATGTCGATGCTCATGGCAACGAAACTTCTTTGGCAACAACATCAGCAATGGATTCTGTCAGTGCTTTAACTCGTTCGCTACGATATGTGCTGTGACGTAAGCAGATATGTATTGGTCGAACTAACTGATCTAGCTCTTCAAAGTCATAGCAGAACTTAGATGTGATATTAAGTGTCGTTAGGATAGATTTAGGGATTAAAGCGGGAGCCATACCTCCCAAAGCCAGTTGTGCTGCCGCAGTATACGAATCCATTTCCATCAAAGGTTCGATTCCGTGTATGGATAAAATAGCTTGTTGATATGTGTTGGCAGGGTTAGTTAGGTCATTGGTCAAAATAGCTTTAGGTAGTTGTGAAAGTGAATGTCGACTGACAATTGAGAAAGGTTCATCGGCGAGGTGAAGGCTCATTAATCCATGATGAGGTGGTAGATAGCCAGCGCAAAATCCCAATGTTGCTTTGCCTGATTTCACATTCTCAATAATGCGTGGCGTATGATTGGTCGATATTCGTATGTACTGATCATGGGCAAAGTGTTCTGCCATGATCATGCTGAGGTATCCAGCGACTAAGGTTTCAGAGCAGTCTATCTTGATCAAAGAAGTATCTTCTATTTGTTGTTGATCGTAGATTTTTCCTCTTAACTCATTGAACGTTGGCTCGATCGTGTTGATGAGCGCAAGGCCATCGGAGGTCAGCTTTATGTGCCGACCATTTGGCTCTATCAATTTTTTTCCTAACTTCTTCTCTAGATTTGAAATACGTTTACTCACGGCAGACTGACTAATATAGAGTTGACTGCCCGTGCGGCTCATGGTTTTTTCTTTACTGAGGACAAGTAACGTTTCAATACCTTCAAGCAACATAATGATTAATGAAAGTTAGGAATGGTTGAGATAATTTAGCGAATTGCCCAAGAATTGGCGAATCAAATGAGCATAAATGAGAGGAGCCGACACTTGGTCGACTCCATGATGAGTGATGTTGTTGGTGTTTAACGGTTAATGGCGAAAGTTGGCAGGGATAGATGCCAACGAATCGCACCGAGACGTATAATGAGCGTTGAGATTACACCAGCGAGTAAAGCCGTTGAGTGGTCATAACCCATGTTTACCGCCATCGTATGGAAGATGCCGCCAATAATACATGCCGTAGCATAGACTTCACTTCTTAATACCATAGGAACTTCGCGAGCCAGCACGTCTCGTATAATGCCACCGCCACAGCCAGTAATAACCCCCATTATCACCGCGACCATCCCAGAAGCATTGTAGGCGAGTGCCTTTTCTACTCCTATTCCTACAAATACAGCGAGACCGATGGCATCACAAACGGGTAATACCCACCATGAGAGTCGCTTGGGTCTTCGAATAACAAGCATGGTTAGTAGACACGTAACAAATATCACCCATAAGTAAGTCGTATCTGTTATCCAAAATACGGGAGTGGCACCAAGCGCCATGTCTCGGATTGTTCCGCCACCTATAGCAGTCACACTGCCGAGCACGATAACGCCGAATGGATCCATTTTTAAACGGCCCGCCAGTAATACGCCAGAGATAGCGAAAACAGCGGTACCGAACAAATCGATCATATAAAGCAGCATGGAGTCCATGTTACTTAGTACCTTTAAATAGTGTGAGAAAAAATGGGCGGAAATTGTACGGTATTTGCCACGAAATCGTTAGCGTTTTTGACGAACGCTTTTAAAGTGCTCACACACTTCCTTGATCGCGTTCAATGTGCGTGGTGTGGGACGGTTAATCCAATCAGAGTTTAGGGACCAGATGTGTTTGTTTTTAAGAGCAAGAAGCTCATTACTCCACTCAGCCCACATACCATCGTTACTCATTGCGTGACGAGAAGTAAAAATAACCTCTGGCTGGCGAGTAATGACTTGCTCGATGCTAACTTGAGGATAAGGCGCGCTAGATGCGGCGAAAATGTTCTCACCACCGCAAAAAGTAAAGACTTCACTTGGCCAGTTCTTTCCGGCGACAGTGATGATAGGCTTTTCACTCAACTGATAAAAGTAACTAACTTTCTCGTTCGTGTTGTACTGTTCTTTTAGTGTACTCAGTTGCGTTCTAAAATCTTCAGCGGCCTTTTTTCCTACTTGTGGAGTTTCGCTGTATTGGCTGAGTTGCTCGATATTATTGGCGATATCTTCTAATGAACCTGTAGTGGAGTAATAGATAGGAATACCGAACTGTTTAATTTTCTCCAACTCTTTAGCAGGGTTTCCGGCTGGCCAAGCAATCACTAAGTCCGGCTGAAGAGCAATAATGCGCTCTAATTTAATTCCTTGATAATTTGAGACTCTTTCTAGCTGCTTTGCCTGTTCTGGATAATCGCTCATTTCGCTGACAGCAACAAGCTGCTCTCCTAGCCCTGCTGCAAAGGCAATTTCGGTGGCATGTGGAGCTAAACTTATAATGCGTTGAGCGGGTTGAGCGAAGGTCGCTGTCGAAACAAACAGCGTTAATGCGAAGCATAATTTATTCATCATAATCCTTGATAAATTATTCCTAAAAGCAAACTTTGGATTGCGATCCAAGCCAGGACGCGCCAAACGAGCAGCGTATGTATTTGTGAAAGGTGAATAGCCGATGGCGCAATGCGCCCACCGATTTTTGCGCGCTCTGCACGCACACCTTGATAGATAGCAGGGCCGCATAAAGACAGTTGTAGTTTGTGTCCGATAGTACATAACACCCAGCTAGGTCCTGGTAAGGGCCAAGACTTCGCTTGCTGTTGTATTCCAGAGAGCACATTACTTGTATTCTTTCCGGCAGCTAAAAGTATGGCAAAGAGACGAAGTGGAATAATATCCAGAGTAGCAACCAGTTGAATCACAGGTTTACCAAAGGGCAAATATTGGCGTCGGCTAGGGGACCACACTCGCGCTAATTCTGTTGTGAGTCGATACATTAACGCACCAATACCACCTGTTAGTGCGTACCAAAATAGCACGCCGATCACGTTGCGGCTGTATCCCATAATCAGGGTTTCTGAGCCAGCTTTACCTATGCCAACGATCGAGAGGTTACCAGTATCGCGATTAAGATATGGTCTCAGTAATGCTCGACACTGAGCTTTGTCTTCCGAAGAGATACTTGTGATGAGCTGTTTCGTTAACGTTTCGCTGTTACGCCAGTCTAGCGCAATGATCAATAGAACCAGTTCATATAAAGGGATTTGCCAAACAAATGGCTTTACTGCAATCAGTAATATCAAGCAAGGAAACAGCATCAAGCCTAATGCAAGACTGCCTGAGATTACACTCTGTGAGTAATTGTGATTATTGTTCACTTTGTTAGCTAGCTGCTCTGCTAGCTTTCGCCATAAAGTGATGGGGTGCGCTGAATGGGGGATTGGCACTAAAAGGTGCAAGATCAGTGCACCCCACATAATGAGGAGCGCACCGTTGGCATAAAATGACTGAAAAACTTCTTCCATGAATGAGTCGTTTACTTAATGAGTTCCAGCATTTTGAATACCATTTCGGAAGAGCTTTTTGCTGCTAGAAGCAGGAACTCATCAAAGCTCATTGGTGATTCTTTATCAGCGACATCAGAGATTGCACGCACAACAACAAACGGTGTGTTGAATTGGTGACAAGTTTGAGCGATAGCAGATGCTTCCATTTCTACAGCGATAACTGACGGGAAGTGTTTACGAATAAACTCTTGACGCTCAGCAGTACAAACAAACGCATCGCCAGTACAAATTAGGCCGCGAACCGCATGAGTGTTTTCCATTTGTGCTAGGGCTTTTTCGGCTAAGTCCATTAGCTTGTCATCCGCTTTGAATGCAGCTGGTTGACCGGCCATTTGGCCAATCTCATAACCAAAAGCGGTTACGTCTGCATCATGATGACGAACTTCTGTAGAGATAACTACATCGCCAAGGTTTAAGCTTGAATCGAAACCGCCAGCAGAGCCTGTGTTAATCACAACGTCTGGTTGGTATTCATCAAGAAGGATTGTCGTGCCCACTGCTGCTGCAACTTTACCGATGCCCGATTGTAGTACGACGACTTCGACATCGTTAATTTGACCAGAGAAAAACGTACAACCTGCTTTATTTACAGTTTTGCAGTTTGTAATTGCTTGCTTCAGGATGGTCACTTCTTGTTCCATCGCACCGATGATACCAACTTTCATAACACTCTCTTTAGGTAAATATTTTAGTTGGCCGAGAGTATAGCACTCCCCGTTGGCAGTTTTCTATTTGATGAGCTTAGCTTGAGTGAGCTTTTCTCGTAATTGATCGGCGCGCTTTCTGTTTACGCCAAAGTCAGAGTAGCCCACACGAGATTCCGAGCGCACAATCAGTTGGTCTCCTGCTATTTTTAGTTCGAGGTCATCCACGAAGCGCATGATTTTAGATGTGCACTCGATACGAAGGTAGTTGCTTTCTTTCACCGCGGTTTTCGCGCCTGGCAGTTCAAGCGCGACTTGCTCAATAGCGTCGATGTTCGCTGAATCCACTAAGATGAATGGCGTTAGGTTGTATTTTTCTCGCGTGTCTTGGGTGGAGACGCAGTTTGGTTTGTCACCACAAGGTGATTGAGAACGATCCGTCATGGTTTTGACTCCTTGGCTACAAGCGGTTAAGCCGAGCAAAGTAATGGAAAGGAGAGCGGCTTTTTTCATTGGTTTTATCCCTTATCATAGGAATTTAATTATATGTAATAAAAGAAAAAAGGATCCAATAGTAGGATCCTTTTTGAGACGTTAACAGTGATTAAACTTCGAGGTAATCGAGAATGCCTTCTGCCGCTTTTCGTCCTTCATCAATTGCGGTTACGACAAGATCAGAACCTCGTACCGCATCGCCACCCGCGAAGATCTTTTCGTTGCTGGTCTGGAACTGGAACTCTTGCTTAGCTGGGGCTTTGATACGACCCCACTGATCCAAATCGACATCAAACGGTGCTAACCAGTCCATTTTGTGCGGCTGGAAACCAAACGCCATGATAACAACGTCTGCTGGTAGAACGTGCTCGCTGCCTTCAACGGGCTCTGGGCGTCGGCGACCCGCTTCATCAGGTTCACCAAGTGCGGTTTTCACCACTTTGACCCCCGAGACTTTGCCTGACGCATCCACTTCAACTCCCAAAGGCTGAAGGTTGAACATGAACTTCACGCCTTCTTCCTTTGCGTTTTTTACCTCGCGACGAGAGCCCGGCATGTTGGCCTCATCACGACGATAAGCACAAACTACGTTGGAGGCACCTTGGCGAATTGAGGTACGAACGCAGTCCATTGCTGTATCACCACCACCCAGTACGACGACTTTCTTTCCTGCCATATCGATAAAGGGTTGGTTACTCTCAAGATCCATGACTTTGTAGGTGTTCGAAACTAAAAATGGCAGCGCGTCATACACACCCGGCGCATCTTCATTATCTAGACCTGCACGCATGTATTTATAGGTGCCAACGCCCAAGAAAACAGCATCGTATTCATCAAGCAGCTCTTGCATTTGGACATCTTTGCCTACTTCCATGTTCATGCGGAACTCGACGCCCATTTCAGTGAACACACGGCGGCGGTTTTCCATCACGCCTTTTTCAAGCTTGAAGGAAGGAATACCGAAGGTCAGAAGGCCTCCAATTTCAGGGTAGCGGTCAAACACGACTGGCTTAACGCCATTGCGCACTAGGATATCCGCGGCAGCCAAGCCAGCTGGGCCAGCTCCAATGATTGCAACCTTTTTATCGGTCCACTCCACCTTGGACATATCTGGCTTCCAGCCCATTTCAAACGCTTTGTCGGTAATGTACTTTTCTATGTTACCGATGGTGACGGCACCAAAGTCATCATTAAGCGTGCATGAACCTTCACATAGGCGGTCTTGAGGACAAACGCGCCCACATACTTCCGGTAGGCTGTTGGTTTGATGCGATAGTTCAACCGCTTCAAGAATACGACCTTCATTGGCAAGTTTTAACCATTGAGGGATGTAGTTGTGGACTGGGCATTTCCATTCACAATATGGGTTGCCACAATCTAAGCAGCGATCCGCTTGTGCAGTCGCCTGTTGTTTAGTGAACGGTTCATAGATTTCAACGAACTCGATCTTACGAACTTTGATAGGCTTTTTCGCAGGATCTACACGCTGCACATCGATAAATTGATAAACGTTCTGGCTCATGATTCAAACATCCTCCATGATTACTGTGCTTGAACACGCAGCTCTGCGGCACTGCGGCTCTGGTGACCAAGTAGCGTGCGAAGATCTGCCGCTTGTGGTTTCACCAAATAGAACTTTGGAATCCATTCATCAAAGTTCGCCAAAATATTTTCAGCATGACTCGACCCTGTTTCTTCAAGGTGTTCCGCAATTAGGCCACGCAAATGTTCTTGGTGGATGTAAAGATCGGACAATGAGATGGCTTCGACAGACTCAGTATTAACTCGACCTTCAAAGCTTTGGTTCTCATCCAGAACATAGGCAAAGCCTCCAGTCATACCCGCGCCAAAGTTCACACCTGTCGCACCAAGAATGGCAACAATACCGCCAGTCATGTACTCACAAGCGTTATCGCCAGCACCTTCAATGACGGCTATCGTACCTGAGTTTCGTACGCCGAAACGCTCACCTGCTTTACCGGCTGCAAATAGTTTACCGCCGGTCGCGCCGTACAGACAGGTGTTACCAATGATGGTTGCTTCATTACACTTAAATGCAGTGCCAAGGTGAGGTTTGATAACCACTTTACCACCCGCCATGCCTTTGCCCACGTAGTCGTTCGCATCGCCCGTGAGGTAAAGCTCTACACCACCTGCGTTCCAAACACCAAAGGACTGGCCTGCGGTGCCGTCAAGATAGATTTTGATAGGGGAAGCCGCCAATCCTTGGTTGCCATAGCGTTTTGCTATTTCGCCAGATAAGCGTGCACCAACAGAACGATCAGTGTTGATGACATTGTAGAAGAAACTTGCCGATTGACCGTTTTCGACCGCATGCATGGCATCATCAATGATCTTTTGGTTGAGCTCAGCTTTATCAAACGGTTTGTTTGGCTCTGTCCAAAATAGCGGATGACCCTCAGGTGATACTGGAGCTTCTAGAATATTGGATAGATCCAGCTTGGTCTGTTTCGCTGTAAATCCCTCTACTGCCTCAAGTAAATCGGTACGACCAATCAAGTCCGTCAGCTTTTCAACGCCAAGTTCTGCGAGTAATCCGCGCACTTCGTCTGCCAGGCCGATGAAGTAATTCATCACCATTTCTGGTAGACCTTTGAAGTATTCTTTACGCAGTGTCTCGTCTTGAGTCGCAACCCCAGTTGCACAGTTGTTGAGGTGACAAATTCGTAGGAACTTACAACCCATAGCGACCATTGGCGCAGTACCAAAACCGAAGCTTTCTCCACCTAAAATTGCGGCTTTAACTACGTCTAAACCAGTCTTTAGACCACCGTCTACCTGTAGGCGGATCTTATGACGCAGACCATTAGCTACCAGTGCTTGTTGTGTTTCTGCCAACCCCAACTCCCAAGGGCTACCAGCGTATTTTACCGAAGTTAATGGGCTTGCTGCGGTACCACCGTCGTAACCCGAAATGGTAATAAGATCAGCGTAAGCCTTGGCTACGCCCGTTGCGATGGTGCCGACACCTGGCTCGGAGACGAGTTTTACCGAAACCAGCGCATTCGGGTTGACTTGTTTAAGGTCGAAGATCAGCTGGGCCAAATCTTCAATCGAATAGATATCGTGGTGCGGAGGAGGGGAGATCAGAGTCACGCCTTGTACCGAATAACGCAGTTTTGCGATTTCAGCGGTGACTTTGTGTCCTGGTAGCTGTCCACCTTCACCCGGTTTCGCACCTTGTGCCACCTTGATTTGCAGTACATCCGCATTAGTCAGGTAATGCGGCGTTACACCAAATCGGCCAGAAGCAATCTGTTTGATACGTGAGTTACGCTCAGTACCGAAACGGCGAGGATCTTCACCGCCTTCACCCGAGTTAGAGTAACCACCAAGACGGTTCATCGCCGTTGCAAGTGCTTCATGCGCTTCTGGGCTAAGTGCGCCAATGGACATTGCCGCAGAGTCAAAGCGTTTGAACAGTTCAGTGCGTGGTTCTATTTGCTCAAGTGGCAGCGGTGAGTCTGATTTTCTCAGCGACATTAAGTCACGCAGCATGGCAACAGGGCGTTGATTTACCTGCTTAGCAAAGCTCTGATAGTCGTTACTTTCGCCAGATTTAACGGCCTGTTGCAGCGTGCCGACAACATCCGGGTTGTAAGCATGATACTCACCTCCATGGACGTACTTTAACAAGCCGCCATGATCAATCGATTTGCGTTTCGCCCATGCTTTACGAGATAAGTTTGTAAGATCTTGCTGGAAGTCGTCAAAATTCGCGCCTTCAATTCGAGTTGTGACGCCTTTAAAACACAGATCGACCACATCTTGGCTCAAGCCAACTGCTTCAAATAGTTGTGAGCAGCGGTAAGAGGCGATGGTTGAGATCCCCATTTTCGACATGATCTTGTACAGGCCTTTGTTGATGCCGTATTGGTAGTTTTGCATCACATCGCGGTAGTCTTTCTCTAGAGCTTTATCATCAATCAGTTTACCTAACGCTTCATAAGCAAGGTATGGGTAAACCGCAGTGGCACCAAAACCAAGCAAGACGGCAAATTGGTGTGGATCACGGGCTGTTGCGGTTTCGACAACAATGTTGGCATCGCAACGTAAGTTCGCGTCAATCAGACGAGTTTGAACGGCGCCGACTGCCATTGCTGCCGGAATTGGCAACTTACCTTTGACCAAGGCTCTGTCCGAAAGCACCACTAAAACCGTGCCTTCACGAACGACTTGCTCTGCTTGCTCACACAGATCATTAATGGCTTGTTTAAGATCTTTTTGTTGTGGGTCGTAGTTGATATCGAGAATGGTATTACGGTAATGATCGTCACTCAGCTCTAGTAGTTGCTGCATGTCTGAATAGAGCAGTACTGGAGAATCAAAGGTTACACGATGCGCGTGGCCATCGGTTTCACAGAAGACGTTCATCTCTTGGCCGATGCTGGTCGCCAGCGACATGACGTGTTTCTCACGCAGCGGATCGATTGGTGGGTTGGTGACCTGCGCGAACTTCTGACGGAAGTAATCAGTCACCAAGCGCTCTTTCGAAGAAAGAACCGCCATCGGGGTGTCATCACCCATCGAACCGACGGCTTCTTGCCCCATATCACCGAGGACACGCAATACTTGATCGACTTCTTCATTGCTCATGGCAAACTGCTTTTGATAAGTCTTAAGCAAGTCTTCATCAAAGCTACGCTCACCTACTTGATCTTCAGGCAGCTGAGAGAACGGCGTTAGTTTGCGAACGTTGTTCTCCATCCATTCGCGATAAGGGTGACGAGATTTCAGATCATTATCGATCTCGCTAGATTGCCAAAGCTTACCTTTACGAGTGTCGATGACGAGCAATTCCCCCGGACCTACACGACCTTTTTTGGCAACTTCATCTGGGGCGTAATTCCAAATCCCTACCTCAGATGCCAGAGTGATCAGCTTGTCTTTGGTAATTACATAACGCGCAGGACGTAGACCGTTTCGGTCTAGGTTACAAGCAGCATAACGACCATCGGACAGTACGATACCTGCTGGGCCATCCCATGGTTCCATGTGTTTGGAGTTGAAATCGTAAAACGCACGCAAATCCGGATCCATATCCGGGTGGTTTTGCCATGCTGGCGGTACGAGCATACGCATGGCACGGAAGATATCCATGCCGCCAGCTAAGAAGAGATCTAGCATATTATCTAAGCTAGACGAGTCTGAGCCTGTCTCGTTCACAAACGGTGCTGCAGTTTGTAGGTCAGGCAGCAGTGGTGACGAGAACTTATAAGCACGAGCGCGTGCCCATTGTCGGTTACCTTCAATGGTATTGATCTCACCATTATGAGCAAGGTAGCGGAACGGTTGAGCTAATGGCCAACGCGGTTGAGTGTTGGTAGAAAAACGCTGGTGGAACAGACAGATAGCAGATTCCATACGTAGATCGGCAAGATCAAGATAAAAGCGCGGTAAGTCCGCAGGCATGCATAGGCCTTTGTACACCAAAACTTGAGTCGACAAGCTACAGATGTAGAAATCCGGATCTTCGGTGATTTGTTTCTCGATGCGACGGCGTGCGATGTAGAGACGACGTTCAATGTCACGCTCGCGCCAACCTGCCGGTGCAGAGATAAAGACTTGCTGAATATTTGGAAGCGAGTTGGCCGCAATTGGACCGAGTACTTCTGAATTAGTTGGTACTTCACGCCAACCAGCCACAGTTAGCGTCTCTTGCGCCAGTTCTTTGTTGACGATGTCTTTAGCGAGTTGAGCTTTGACTGGATCTTGGTTGAAGAAAATCATCCCTACGGCGTATTGCTTGCCAAGGTTGAAACCATTTTCTTCGGCAATAAGACGTAAATAGGAATCGGGCTTTTGTAATAGAAGACCACAACCATCACCAGTTTTACCATCGGCGGCGATACCACCACGGTGAGTCATGCGGTCAAGTGCAGAAATTGCTGTACGTACCAGCTTGTGGCTTTGTTCGCCTTCCATATGCGCGATCAAGCCAAATCCACAGTTGTCTTTCTCAAGACTTGGATCATAAAGAGCCATTGCAATTCTCCCTTTGCTTATCCGTCATCCCGACAGATATATCAACACTGCTTACGTTGATATCGATGACTAACTATGCGTCATCTTTATAGCTTTATGTATAATTATTCAGTAAAAGTTGTGAAATATTTAACATTTTTTGAGTGTTTTATTTTCATCAACTTCACAAGCTATAGCTTATTGTAAAAAAGGTCAAGTTATTAGTGGATCATCACGTGAATATACGATTTACCATTTAATAAGCTAAAATAGTTTAATAATTTCAAATAGATAGAAAATTGATTGTTACAAAAAAGTAACATTTGATTCTGTGGGAGATAAAAAAGACCAGCATAAAATGCTGGTCAAAATAGAAAGATTGGAAGGAATTGTTTTCTTTCTTCACCGATAGCCATCGATATTGCTGATGGCTATTAGGCAATTGAAAGAGCGAAGCATGACTGCTTCGTTAAGCAGAAAGCATCAGTGAATCTGCTTTTGCTTCTAGGTTTGTTCCACCCATTAGGTAATCATCGATAGCACGGGCACATTCGCGGCCTTCATTGATACAACGAACCACCAAAGATTGGCCTGTTCGCATATCACCAGCAGCAAATACACCTTCTTGGTTTGTAGCAAAACCTTGAGTTGCTACGTTACCACGATCATCTAGCGCGATATCCAGTTGAGCAAGTACGCCTGTTGGTTCAGGGTGTAGGAAGCCCATCGCTAGAAATGCCATATCACATGGAATCACACGCTCGCTGCCTTCTGCTTCTTTGAAGCTTGGGCGCTCGCCTGGTTTTGCATCTTGCCAAACGATATCAGCAAGACGAAGGCCTGTGACTTCACCTTTGTCATTTCCGATGAAC
>NZ_JADDYG010000678.1:16381-37705 GCF_015163535.1 Vibrio sp. OPT46
TGACGGTTTGATGTTCCCACACAGTCTGAACCCGTATCACCACCACCGATAACCACAACATGTTTACCCGCAGCGTGAATTTCTTCCGTTTTCAGGTCCATGTTATTGGCGCGACGGTTGTTTTGACCTAGGAATTCCATCGCGAAGTGAACGCCTTTTAGTTCACGACCCGGAACGGGCAAATCACGTGGAACCGTTGAGCCACCGGTTAGTAGAACCACATCGAACTCTTGACGCAATTGTTGAGCATTTACATCAACACCGACGTGTTGGTTTACTTTAAACTCAATGCCAGCTTCTGCCATTAGATTGATCTTGCGATCAATGACTTCCATGCTCAGTTTAAAGTCTGGGATACCAAAACGTAGTAGACCGCCCACTTTCTCGTCTCGCTCGAATACCGTCACAGTATGACCTGCGCTGTTTAGCTGCTCAGCAGCTGCAAGGCCAGCAGGACCTGAACCAATGATCGCAACGGTTTTGCCAGTGCGAGAGCGTGGTGTTTTTGGTTTGGCGTACCCTTCACGATACGCCGTTTCTACGATGGTTTTTTCGATATTACAGATAGTGATTGGGTCTTGGTTGATACCAAGAACACAAGCACTTTCACATGGAGCAGGGCAAACACGACCAGTAAACTCTGGGAAGTTGTTCGTCGAGCTTAGGATGTTCCAAGCTTCTTCCCAGCTATCACGATAAACCGCGTCGTTAAATTCTGGGATGATGTTACCGATAGGGCAGCCGTTATGACAAAACGGCACGCCACAATCCATACAACGAGAAGCTTGAGTATTGATCTTGTCACCAAACTCCTCGTTCAGAACGAACTCTTTGTTGTTCTTGATGCGTTCAGCTGGGTCAATCTTCTGTGGTAGTTCACGACCATGCTCTAAAAATCCAGTAGGCTTACCCATTATACGGCCTCCACTTGAGTTTCGTTTCCTTGAGACAGTGCTTCAGCTTTGCGTTTTTGAAGAACCGCTTTGTAGTCACGCGGCATTACCTTAGCCATAGAGGCTAGGCTAGCTTCAAAATTGTCTAGGAAAGACTGAGCGACTTCACTTCCTGTGAATTGAACATGCTTAGTTAGCATGTCGAGTAATAGATCTCTGTCTTCTTGCTCGATTGGATCTAGGTCTACTAGCTCTGGGTTCAGTTTCGACTCAAAGTCACCTGATTTATCCCATACGTATGCCACGCCGCCACTCATACCTGCGGCAAAGTTACGACCTGTTGAACCTAGGATAATTGCTGCACCGCCCGTCATGTATTCACAACCGTGGTCACCGACGCCTTCTACTACTACTTTCGCGCCTGAGTTACGAACACAGAAACGTTCACCAGCCATACCGCGAATGAAAGACTCACCCGAAGTTGCACCGTAGAAACACACGTTACCAACCACGATGTTGTCTTCCGCGACAATACTTGATTTTGCATCTGGGTAAAGTACTAACGTACCGCCAGATAAGCCTTTACCCCAGTAGTCGTTCGCGTCGCCTTCCACTTCGAACTTCACGCCCTTAGCTAGGAATGCACCGAATGACTGACCCGCAGAACCTTTGAACTTCACGTTCATTGGCTGAGGTAGACCCGCATCTTTGTACACTTTCGAGATTTCGTTCGACAACATGGTACCTGCAGAGCGGTCCGTGTTGACGATAGGGAACTCGGCATTCACCGCTTCGCCTTTCTCTAGTGCAGGAATCGCTGCTTGAATCAGCTTACGGTCTAGCACTTCTTCTAGGTTGTGGTTCTGTTGAGCTTGGTTGAATACACCATCAGCTTCACGTGGTTGCTCAACGTGGAGAACAGGAGACAGATCTAGGTTCTTGTATTTCCAGTGAGAAATGTCTTGGCGGATCTTCAGTTTCTGACCTTGACCGACCATTTCATCGATAGTGCGGAAGCCAAGCTCAGCCATGATTTCACGTAGACCTTGTGCCATGTATTGGAAGAAGGTAACGACGTCTTCTACGCGGCCATCAAAGCGCTCGCGAAGCGTCTTGTTCTGAGTCGCGATACCAACAGGACAAGTGTTCTTATGACACTTACGCATCATGATACAACCTTCAACCACTAATGCTGCGGTTGCTACGCCCCATTCTTCTGCACCAAGTAGTGTTGCCACTGCAAGGTCGCGAGGTGTCTTCATCTGACCATCTGCTTGAACCACGATACGGTTACGTAGACCGTTCTTCAGTAGCGTTTGGTGCGTTTCTGCCAAGCCAAGTTCCCAAGGAAGACCGGTATGGCGGATTGAAGACATTGGTGATGCACCTGTACCGCCGTCGAAACCTGCGATTAGTACAACGTCCGCTTTCGCTTTCGCTACACCAGAAGCGATCGTACCTACGCCTGCTTCTGATACCAGCTTCACGTTTACACGGCCTGCGCGGTTCGCGTTCTTCAAGTCGTAGATAAGCTGAGCCAAATCTTCGATTGAGTAGATATCGTGGTGTGGTGGTGGAGAGATAAGGCCAACGCCCGGAGTCGAGTGACGCGTTGCACCGATCCAGTCATCTACTTTATCGCCTGGTAGCTGACCACCTTCACCTGGCTTCGCACCTTGAGCCATTTTGATTTGCAGCTCTTCAGCGTTAGTTAGGTAGTAAGAGGTTACGCCGAAACGACCTGAAGCCACCTGCTTGATTGCAGAGCGTTCCCAATCGCCGTTCTCTTTGCGCTCGAAACGCATTGGGTCTTCACCACCTTCACCAGAGTTCGATTTCGCGCCAAGACGGTTCATCGCAACAGCTAGTGTGGAGTGTGCTTCGTAAGAAATAGAACCGAATGACATAGCGCCCGTCGCGAAGCGTTTCACGATGCTTTCAATTGGCTCGACGTCGTCGATAGAGATAGAACCAGCGGGGTTCTTAATGAACTCAAGTTGGCTACGCAGGGTTACCGCGTTGTCACCTTGCTTATCTACAGCAGTCGCGTATTGCTTGAACTGATCGTAGTTCTTGTTGCGCGTAGACTCTTGCAGTAGAGAAATGGTTTCTGGGTTGAATAGGTGCTTCTCACCACGCTGTTTCCATTGGTAAACACCACCAACATCCAGCATTTGAATTGGGATTTCGCGTTGTGGGTAACCGATGCGGTGACGGATAAGTACTTCTTTGGCGATATCATCAAGGGTTAGACCTTGGATACGAGAAACCGTCCCTGTGAAGTATTTGTCGACCACGGATTTGTGGATACCCAATGCTTCGAAGATTTGCGCACCATGGTACGACTGTAGCGTAGAGATGCCCATCTTCGAGAAGATCTTCAGAAGACCGCCATTGATCGCTTTACGGTAGTTGTTGAACAGATCGCGAGGGTTCGCTTCTGGATCCAACTTCTTCGTACGTTGAAGTTCAATGATGGTTTCAATCACTAGGTAAGGGTTAACCGCATTCGCACCGTAACCAAGTAGCGTTGCAAAGTGGTGCGTTTCACGCGCGTCACCAGTTTCAACCACGATGTCACACTTCGCACGTAGACCTTTACGGATCAAGTGGTGGTGTACTGCGCCAACTGCCAGCATTGCTGGGATCGCCGCGTGGTTTGAATTCACTGCGCGGTCAGTGAGTAGGATGATTGAATAACCATCGATAACCGCGTCTTCTGCGTATTGGCAGATACGTTTTAATGCACGCTCAAGTTTGCCTTGATCTTCACTAGCTTGGAATACGATATCCAACGTTTTCGCTTGTAGGTGCTCGTTATCGATCGCACGCAATTTTTCAAGCTCAGAGTTGGCTAGAACAGGCGATTCCAATTCTACTTTCTGACAGTGAAGTGGTGTTTCAGTCAGAAGGTTTTGGTCTTTACCCAAGTAAGTGTTCAGCGACATAACCATACGCTCACGGATCGGGTCGATCGGTGGGTTAGTTACCTGTGCGAACAGCTGCTTGAAGTAGTTTGAAAGATGTTGAGACTGATGAGATAGAACCGCAAGAGGCCAGTCGGCACCCATTGCTGATAATGGCTCTTTCGCATCATTCGCCATTGGAACGATGATTTCGTTCACTTCTTCAGTGCTTACGCCAAACGCTTGTTGGCGGTGTAGAAGGTGTTCTGGCTTAGGTTGGCTGAACTGGTTGCTCGCATCTGGCAGCTTCTTCAAGCTCAGTAGGTTTTCTTCTACCCACTTCTCGTAAGGCTGTGCCGTTGCGATGGTGTCTTTCACTTCTTCATCAGAGATGATTCGACCTTGTTCTAGGTCTGCAACGAAGATACGACCCGGTTGTAGACGACCACGGAACTCTACGTTCTCTGGTTCAATATCCACAACACCAGATTCAGATGCCATCACTAGGAAGTTATCTTTGGTCACTGTGTAGCGAGAAGGGCGCAAACCGTTACGGTCTAGTGTCGCACCAACTTGAACACCATCAGTAAAACATACTGAAGCAGGACCATCCCATGGTTCCATGATGTTCGCGTGGTACTGATAGAACGCGCGACGTTTAGGATCCATGTTTTTGTTTTCTTGCCATGCTTCCGGGATCATCATCATCAATGCGTGTGGCAGGCTGCGACCAGAAAGAACTAGGAGCTCAAGTGCCATATCGAAGTTAGATGAATCCGAGCTGCCTTCCTGACAGATTGGAAGAAGCATGTCGATTTCAGCCTGAGTAAACAGGTCTGATTCTAGGATTGCTTCACGGGCTTTCATCCAGTTCAAGTTACCGCGAACTGTATTGATTTCACCGTTGTGGGCAATGTAACGGAAAGGCTGTGCAAGACGCCATTTCGGGAAGGTATTGGTAGAGAAACGAGAGTGTACCAGCGCCAGTGCAGTCACCATGGTCGGGTTTTGTAGATCAAGGAAGTACTGAGGTACTTGCTCGGTCGTTAACTGACCTTTGTATACCAATGTCTTGTAAGACATGGAGTTAATGTAGAAGTCGTCACCAATGTTCGAAACGCTTTCTAGGCAAACACGTACAGTATAGTTACGAAGTACGTACAGTTTGCGCTCTAGCTCTTCAGGCGTGATGCCAGGGCCGCCGGAGATAAACACGTGCTCAAATTGAGGCTCTGTGCTTAGAGGGTCGGCACCAATCATGGAGTTGTCGGTTGGTAATACGCGGTAGCCGATAACTTCAAGGTCTAGACGCTGTGCGTTGCGTTCTAGAATGTCACGGCATTGTTCGCGTTTGTATTCGTCTTTCGGGAAAAGAACGACACCAACACCATACTTTTCAAACGAAGGCAGTTTAATGCCTAGCTTAACGGCTTCTTCTAATAGGAATTCATGAGGTTTTTGTAGCAAGATACCCGCACCGTCACCGCTGCATGGGTCACAACCTTGACCACCACGGTGTTCCATGCGAGCCAGCATATCCAATGCTTGAGTCACTACTTCATGAGATTTACGGTTTTTAAGGTGAGCAACAAAACCGATACCACAAGCGTCATGCTCCAGTTCCGGAGTGTACAGACCCTGTGGATTTTGCTCTCTATCTACCATAGATACATCCTTCCAGTTCAATGTCGACGCAAAAGTACCGGGCAGCAAATACTACCTAGACTATTGATTACGTCTTGTCCTTTATATTTATTATCGCCACCGATCTAGGTTGACCGGTCTTGATTCCTTTCCGTATCTCGCAGGAAAAGTTTTGCGAGAAAAACAATCCTTGGTGGTATCCCTTTATTTATTATCACTATCTAGTGATTTATATAGGTAGGAGTGGGATAACACCGACAAATCCCGCAGTGTGCTTTGTAATAAAAGTCACAAAAATAACGGGGTTGTGTAAGTATCCTACAATTTTGTCACTTCAGAATGCAATGAAAAAGTCGGCGTTGTGACCCAATTTTTTCGTTTAATTATGCATTTTTAGTTTAACATTTACGCAACATGAACGATTTTTGTCTTTAATTATGCAAGTTTATTGATTTTGACCTGCATGATGGGTGTTTGAATTGATTAATATTGTGTGTTTTTTCTTTCAGGGATGTAATTTATTTACACAGATCGTAGTGAGATTGATTACGATTTATTGTTGGTGAGAATTTATGCAGTTACATGAGTTGGTCAATACAATCGGCCAAGATCTTCAGCGTCGATACGGTGAAAAGGTTCATAAGTTAACATTGCACGGTGGATTTAGTTGCCCTAACCGCGATGGCACGATTGGGCGGGGAGGATGTACATTTTGCAATGTGGCTTCGTTTGCAGATGAAGAAGTCCAGATAAAAAGCATTCACGAACAGTTAAAAGATCGCGCAGGTGAAATTCACAGAGCGAAGAAGTATCTCGCTTATTTTCAGGCCTACACCAGTACCTATGCAGAAGTACAAGTTCTCAAAAACATGTATGAGGAAGCACTAAAGGCTGCAGACATGGTTGGTCTTTGTGTGGGGACGCGTCCGGATTGCGTCCCTGATGCGGTATTGGATTTACTGTCGGGCTATGTACAGCAAGGTTATGAAATTTGGCTAGAACTAGGTCTTCAAACCGCCAACAACGACACCCTCAAACGTATCAATCGTGGTCATGACTTTGAGTGTTATGCCGAAATCACTAAGCGTGCTCGAACACTCGGAATCAAGGTTTGTACTCACTTAATTGTGGGTTTACCCAAAGAAACCCGCGCCGAAAATATTGAAACGCTGCAAAAAGTGTTGGCCGTGGGAACGGATGGCATCAAGTTACATGGCTTGCATATTGTCGAAGGTAGCACCATGGCGAAAGCTTGGCGTGCTGGAAAGCTAGAAGCCCCTGAATTAGAAGAATATGTTGCGATCGCCAGTGAAATGATTCGTATGACACCACCAGATGTGATTTATCATCGCGTTTCATCAGCAGCCAGGAGGCCCACGTTATTATCGCCTCTGTGGTGTGAAAACCGTTGGCTAGCGATGACGGAAATTGGTCGAGATCTCAGTGCTCATGGTGCTCAAGGGAGCCTTACGGGGAATGCCTTTATCTATACTAAACCGGAATTAATAGCAGATCGCTCAATAAATAACTGATATATTTTAACCAGTGTTCTTTGAAGGTTTAAACGATGGATCAGTTACTCAATTGGCTTTGGGGTGGTCAAGGCGGTTATGGCTATGTCGTCTTGTTGTTAATCGCAGGCGTGTGCGCGTTAGCACTGATCTATTTGCACTTTCAGACATCACTTAAGCAACTAGTAACGGATTCTCCCTATCCAGTCATAGTGGTGGACACTAGCCATGCTCAGCTCTTGCTATCTAACCAGGCTGCGATGCAGTTGTTAGGCATTCGCTCTTTGGGAACGGGGTATTTGTATCCTGCTTTATTCGATATTCATGAGCTTGAGCAGTTTCTCGATCGCTTCTCTAGTCGTCATTTTCGTCAGCAGGCTTTTGACTGGCGACTATCTGATAGTGAATCTATTAAAGTGGAGCTGTCAGGCAGAAAGAGTTTATTGCGCAATCATCGAGTTTGGATTCTTTATGCTCAGCCATATCAAGCCACTCACCAAGAGCAGCAACAAGAACTTGCCCAATTAATCATCGCACGTTCGGCATTAGACTCACTTTCAGAGCTGATTTGTACCCAAGACCGCCAAGGCAATCTATTAACGACCAATCGAGCATTTGATCAATTCTGGCAAGGGCGAAGGGAAGAAGCTTGCGCATCCAAGGCCTTGGGTGAGATGACCAGAAAAAGCGAACGTAAATGGACAACGGATCCACAAGGTCGAAGTTGCTTATTGGAAGTCAATCAAAACTCTCTTGTTTCGCCGAGTGGTGAGCTTATCGGTACGCTGTCTATTAGTCATGACGTGACTGAATGGCACAAGATGCAACAGAATCTGCGAGATGAAATGGAGCGTCGCAAAGATACAGAGGTGGCGCTAGCGCAAAGAGATACTATCTTACAAACGATTCTGGATGCCAGTCCGGACTCTATTGGTATTTTCAATGAGAACATGGTCTATCAAGCGTGTAATCAGCCTTTTGTTAAGGCGTTAGGCATTTCAAAAATTTCTGATTTGATAGGTAAGCGCCTCCAAGACGTGATTCCTAAAGAGATGTACGCGCGCTTAGCAGACAGTGACTTAGAAGCATTACGCCAGTTAGAGCCAGTTCGATACATAGATAAAGTCGTGAGTAGTGATGGTAAAAGTACGTGGTTTGATGTGGTGAAATCGCCTTTTAAAGATAAAGCATCAGGAACGAATGGTGTGCTGATCATGGCGCGTGATATTTCTGAGCGTTATCTTGCAGAACAAAAGTTGGAAAAAGCCAACCTAGAGTTAGAAAAATTGAGCTTTATGGATAGCTTAACTCAAGTATCGAACCGACGCCGTTTCGACGAACAACTGCAGGTATTGTGGTACCACCACGCTCGAGAAAAGCTGCCGCTCACCATCATGTTATGTGACATCGACTTTTTCAAAGATTACAACGACTGTTACGGTCACCAACAAGGTGATGAAGCGTTAGTCAGTGTCGCTACCGTGTTTACACAAGTCATCAATCGTTCTTCGGATTGTGTTGCGCGTTATGGTGGCGAGGAGTTTGGTTTTATCTTGCCGAATACCACCACGGAAGGTGCGCGCAACGTAGCACAGCGTATTCATGAGAAAATTCTACAGCTTGATATGGAACACGACAGTTCAGAAGCATCTGAACGCCTTACCGTCAGTATCGGTCTGGTCTCTTACATTCCTCAGCATGGTGATGAACCCGAAATGGGCATCGCTATGGCTGACAGTGCGTTATACCAAGCTAAAGCTGATGGACGTAATCGCACCTGTATTCACCCCAGTTCTTGCTAACGCTTTGTGACCGCTTGCTCTAAGTTGATAGCTGATTGTTTAAATCACCGTATTAAACACGTTAAACTTACAGAAGCCTGTGCGCTCGTTGGTTTATCTTTCTATCTCGTGTCACAAGCGCAGATCGCACCGTGTGTTTTTCACTAATCAAACAGACCTAAATTGCGTTAGGTCGAGTGCATTTACCTGTTTTTCATCATCGAATGGCGCTATCTAGCCACCACCATGGAGTAGTTAATGAAACCCATGAAAAACCTCGCCCAGTATTATGTCGACTTGCTAGTCAAACTGGGGATTGTTCGCTTCTCTATTTTGCTAGCCCTTGCGCTGGTGGCATTAGCTGTTGTGGTGCAGGTAGGGATTACTTTAGCTCTCAAAGGGCGAGTAGATGATATCGATATTGTCCGTTCGGTGTTTTTTGGTCTATTGATCACCCCTTGGGCGGTTTACTTCCTCTCTGTGGTTGTCGATCAACTAGAAGAGTCTCGCCAGCGTTTAACTAAGCTGGTGTCCAAACTGAAGGACATGCGTTCGCGAGATCAAGAGCTGAATTACCAACTTCAACAAAACATTGAAAAGCTTAACCAAGAAATTGAAGAGCGTATTAAAGCGGAAGAAGCACGTGAAGAGGCGATGCAAGACCTCGAAAATGAGGTGTTCCAACGCGAACGTACTCAATTAGAGTTGGCAGAACGTACCGCATTACTGCGTTCATTTATTGATGCCTCACCAGACTTAATTTACTACCGCAATGCGGATGGTGTTTTCTCTGGCTGTAACCGCGCGATGGAAGAGCTAACGGGCAAGAAAGAGCACCAGTTAGTCGGATTAAGCCCTTGGGATGTGTATAGCAAAGAAATCGCCGAGCATATCGTTGATACTGACCAAAAGGTTTTTGCCGATAATCAAGCGATTACTTACGAGCAATGGCTCGAATACCCAGATGGTCGCAAGCATTACTTTGAGCTGCGTAAAGTGCCATTTTACAGCAAAGATGGCCGCCACCTTGGTCTCGTTGGGTTCGGTCGTGATATCACTGAACGTAAGCGCCATGAAGAGTCGTTAGAGAAAGCAAGCCGCGACAAAACTACCTTCATCTCAACCATCAGTCATGAGCTGCGAACGCCGCTGAATGGCATTGTAGGCTTAAGTCGTATGCTTCTAGATAGTCCGTTGACAGAAGAGCAGCGTAAACACATGCAGACCATCAATGTGAGTGCGATTACGCTAGGTAACATCTTCAACGATATTATCGATATGGATAAATTTGATCGCCGTAAGTTAGAACTATTACCTGCGCCACTTAACTTCGAAGACTTCGTCGCAGAGATTGAGAGTATCTCAGCTCTGATGGCAGAACAAAAAGGGTTACGCTTTGACTTAGAACGTTTAAGCGATTTGCCAAAAGCAATTGAAGTGGATGCAACCCGTCTACGTCAGGTGATTTGGAACTTGGTCAGCAACGCAATGAAGTTCACCAAAGAAGGTGGCGTTGTGATGACAGTGAGTGCGGATGTCGAAGACGATTTTTCGACCATTATTATGGAAGTGGAAGACACAGGTATTGGTATTCCAGACGAAGAGCTAGATAAGATCTTTGCGATGTACTACCAAGTGAAATCAGGCAAGGACAACCTGCATGCGGTCGGTACAGGTATTGGTTTGGCGGTATCTAAGCAACTGATCAATATGATGGATGGTGACATTACGGTTACCAGTGAGGAAGGCTTTGGTAGCACTTTTACTGTATCGATCCACGTTCCGATTGTTGAACTAGCTGAGCCAGTCATTGATGCGAAACGCGACAATGTGCGCCTCAACATATTTATGGTCGAAGACATCGAGCTTAACGTAACTGTGGCTAAATCGTTACTTGAGAGCCTAGGGCACTCTGTCACCGTGGCAATGACGGGCCAAGAAGCGTTAGTGAACTTTGTGCCAGAAAAATACGACTTAGCGTTGTTGGATATCCAACTGCCTGATATGACGGGCTTTGATGTCGCCAATTATTACCGCAAGCATTATAACAATCTTCCTCCATTGGTCGCCTTAACTGCTAATGTAATGAAAGATCGTCGTGAATACTTAGATAACGGCATGGATGATGCGATCAGTAAGCCGCTGGCAGTGAATGCCATTCAGTCAGTGATTGATAAATTCTTCGCTCACCAGCTAGAACAACCTAAGGAAGTAGTGAGCGGTCCCGAAACAGTGGAAGAGCCAGTCCCTTCTCCTGTGATTGAGACACATTTGCTCGATATGGATATGTTAGAGTCTTACGTCGACATTGTTGGTGCAAAACCTGTCTACGACAGCATAAAAATGTTTGAAGATATGATGCCAGACTATATTGATGTCTTAGATTCGAACATGACAGCGAAAGATCAAGATGGGATTGTTTCTGAAGCGCATAAAATCAAAGGTGCTGCAGGTTCAATTGGCCTGAAACGTATCCAAAGTGTGGCGCAAAAAGCGCAATCGCCTGATATGCCAGCATGGTGGGAAAACATTTCAGACTGGGTTGAAGAGATCAAAAATGAATACCAAAACGATATTCAAGTCCTCAAAAGTTGGTTGGAACAAAGGAAATAACATGAAAAGAATCGCACCATTGGCATTAGCCATGGCATTGATGGCAGGCTGTAGTTCCGTTCCAAATGTGAATTGGCAACAAAACAGTCAGATTACGATTAATGAGGTTAATGTTGAGCTCAAAAGTAATTTATGGGTGAACCTCATGCCGAATATTGGGGACGTGGAAGAGCAAAGTATTCAAGGTGCACTTTACCTCGAAGGAGATCAGTTACTTCCTGCAAATCTAACGGCAGAAGCTCTTATTATTAAACAGGGGCAAAAAGAGTGGTTGGTGGACAGTGCGTCTTTAGATACTCGAACGCACAGTGAAAGCCGATGGGAGGTGGCGTTCTCGTCTCACATTGATGTGAACACAGAAAAATCGGTTGATGTCGCAGTGCTTCTAGACGATGCGGGTAAACAGCGTTGGTTAGTCGAAAAGTACGTGAAGATTAACAAGGTTTATTAACCGCAATGATGTTGCATTAGTCGTTAGACCTAAAACAAAAAGGGCTTGCTCAATGAGCAAGCCCTTCGCATATTAGCGGTTAAATCTAGTCTTCTAGATCGCCACAGAAGCGGTAACCTTCGCCGTGGATAGTGGCGATGATTTCTGGCGTGCCTGAAACAGACTCAAAGTGCTTACGGATACGACGAATCGTTACGTCTACAGTACGGTCGTGTGGCTTAAGTTCACGACCAGTCATCTTCTTAAGAAGATCTGCACGAGTTTGAATCTTACCCGGGTTCTCACAGAAGTGCAGTAGTGCGCGGAACTCAGAGCGAGGTAGCTTGTAGCTATCACCAGCAGGGCTTACTAGAGAGCGGCTGTTGATGTCTAGTACCCAACCGTTGAATTCATACTTTTCTACCGAGCGCTTCTCTTCTTGCACCGCGTTAGAGCTCATTGAGCGACTAAGTAGGTTACGTGCACGAATAGTTAGTTCACGTGGGTTGAATGGTTTAGTGATGTAGTCATCTGCACCAATCTCAAGACCTAGGATCTTGTCTACTTCATTGTCACGGCCTGTCAGGAACATTAAAGCAATGTTCGCTTGCTCGCGTAATTCACGCGCTAGTAGAAGGCCATTCTTGCCTGGAAGATTAATGTCCATAATAACCAAGTTGACTGAGTTATCAGACAACACTTGGTGCATCTCTTCACCGTCACTGGCTTCAAAAACAGCGTATCCCTCTGCTTCAAAAATACTCTTAAGAGTGTTACGAGTTACTTGCTCATCTTCAACGATAAGAATCTGCGGGGTTTGCATTGGCGGTACCTAAATTTGTGACAAAATTGTGCTAATAGAATAAATTCTAGGCAAAAATATAACATACAGGTAATGTGATTTTGATAATAAATCAAGTTGATCAAAAAAACACTTCTTTCAGTTATCCGCCCTCCATGGAATTTTGCCAACTCACCAGTATCCAATGGCGACGTTTATTCTAAAGGGCTTGTTTACCTTTCATTTCCTGCTTTCAGTGGGGCCTGAAACGTAAACACCCTAAGATATTGAGCGGATTTTATATTGTTAACAGCATGCTAACAATGCTCAAATGTTAATTCCATTCAGTTTGTTGATTTATATCAATTGATGAAATGTAACTGTTATTAATCGTTTAAGACTTATGATAGAAAAAAGTAATACGAACATAGACGCATCGTTATGGAATGCTTATTCAGAATCTTTTTTCAGATTCGAAGCCGAGTGGCGTGTTTCAAACTATGCTGTGATAACCGCTTGGAACCCATACAGTAACTTGAGGTCCAAAGAAGAGAACAGCATAAACAATCACGCGTTAGAAAAACAGCTACAGCACGTTAATTACGCGCCTGTCACGGTAGGTGATAGCGCTTTTACATGGTATGAGGAAAGCTTTGCCGTCGAGTTGTCGCCAGAGGTAGCCGTTGAATTGGCGAATGACTTTCAACAAAACGCGATTTATTACGTCATTAATGACCAACTTTATCTTATTGCGTGCTCGCAGCCGAAAGTTTTTCATACGTTAGGCTCCATTAAACCTCGGCTCGTATAGAAGGTATAGAAAAGGATACTGCTCACTGAAGCATCGCTTGGGTGAGAAAATTCACGGAGGAAATATGAGAGACATTACACCCGATATTTGTGACCAATTTGAAGACCAAGTGAGCTTGCTTACTTTACCATTGCAGAACTTTGGTCAACGTAGCGCTTTTTACGGTGAAATCGTTACGGTGCGCTGCTATCACGATAACTCGAAAGTGCGTGAAGTACTGGGCGAAGATGGAACGGGTAAAGTATTGATTGTTGACGGACATGGATCGTGTCAGAGAGCATTACTCGGCGATCAATTAGCGATACTCGGAATAGAAAATGGGTGGGAAGGCATCATTGTCTATGGTGCAATACGCGATGTAGCACAAATATCTCAAATGGACATTGGCGTTCAAGCTCTTGGCACCAACCCGTTTAAAACAGAGAAACGCGGGATAGGAGAGGTAAACGTAACCTTAACGATGCAAAACCAAATCGTTCAACCTAAGCACTACGTTTACGCGGACTGGAACGGTGTATTGATTTCTAAGCAAAAGCTAGACTTCTAAAAACGAAAGCCTAAACCAACCTCAAAGCCTTGTTGCCAATCTTGGTAATCAAGAGTCGCGTGAAAATCCAGTTTATCGGTAATTTTTACGCGACTTGATACTTCAGCCGCGAGGCTACTGTCGTCTTGGCGAATACCTTCCGCTGTTTCGTTCTTGTAAGAGCGAACTGTACTTTTCAGCGTGACACGATCATTAAAGTGATAGCTGATCCCACTCAAAAAACCACTTTGATTTTGGGTAGGAGAGTTATTGACTCGCGCACCGACATAAACATCTACCGAATCAAAAAGTTCGTAAGCGTAACCCGTATCGATATTCCAAACATCAAAACTGTCAGACTGATAACTGTCGCTGGAAATGAACAGTTTATGAGGAGAAGGGGATGTTTTACCTGGAAGCGGCGGAAGCTCGTTGGCTAGACAAACACCAGGCACAAAAAACAGCAACAGAAAAAGCCATCTTTTCATGTTCACCACTCCTTGTGTCAACTTTTTTATTAGTATGCGCCCAAAGCTTCTCACTATTAAAGCATAGAATATGAAAGCTAGCTCACCTATTTTCTAAATAATTCGATCCTATGAACATAAGTCACAGTTAAGTTGTTGTTATGTGTCACAACCCTCTCGAATTATTTGATCGTACGTTTTATGGCAAAGATTAGACTAGTTATTAGATAAAAAACCGAACTGGTGATGATAGTTAAGTCCTTTACAAAAACTAACTGTAGATTTTCAAATGATCAATAATGTGTAATTAACTATAAATATCAATGACATTGCTTAGCAGAAATCTCTGAAAGATGGAAAAACAAACAATTTTTTGTTGACTATGTATCAGAAACTCGGTAAACGTAGAGTTAAGCAAACACAATTAACGTTGAATATTTATTTATGCCATCTAACAGCCTAGTAGTAATGACCACGACCATTATTATTACCGACACGACACATGTTGGGGCAGGCTGCTGAGCGAAAGAAATTCACAAAAAAGGCCTGTATCCAACAAGATACAGGCCTTTTTTTATGCTTTTTTATCCAGAATTTAGACAAATTTAAGAAGATATACCGGAGGAAGGGATGCGAGTATTGAAGTTTGGCGGATCATCACTAGCTGATGCAGATCGCTTTTTGAGAGCGGCAGACATTATTGCCAATAACGCTCAACAAGAAAAAGTAGCGGTTGTTCTTTCCGCTCCTGGTAAAACAACAAACAAATTGGTTGCGGTCATTGAAGGCGCATTGCGCAATGGTGAAGCAGAACTACAAATCAAAGAGTTGGAGGAGTCGTTTAAAACGCTCTTCACTCAAATCCAAGCAGTACTACCCAATATCGATGGTTCAGCTTTCGATAACCAAGTGAAAACTTCTCTCTCTCAATTACGCCAATTCGTTCATGGCATCAATCTTCTTGGCATGTGCCCAAACAATGTTAATGCACGTATTATTAGCAAAGGCGAACGCGTTTCGATTCAATTGATGAAAGCGGTGCTAGAAGCCAAAGGCCAGCCAGCACATCTTATCGACCCAGTTGAATACCTATACGCAAAAGGTGATCACCTTGAAGCCATGGTTGATGTAGATGTTTCAACGCAAAACTTCCGCCAAAACCCTCTTCCTCTGGGCCATGTGAATATCATGCCTGGCTTTACCGCAGGTAACGAGAAAGGTGAATTGGTAACACTTGGTCGCAATGGCTCTGATTATTCGGCGGCGGTTCTTGCGGCGTGTCTGCGCGCAGATTGTTGTGAGATCTGGACTGACGTAGATGGTGTATACAACTGCGACCCTCGTTTAGTGGAAGATGCTCGCTTACTTAAATCTCTTAGCTACCAAGAAGCAATGGAGCTTTCTTACTTCGGTGCTTCCGTTTTGCATCCGAAGACCATTGCTCCTATCGCGCAGTTCCACATCCCATGTCTGATCAAAAACAGCTTTAACCCACAAGGTGCAGGAACTCTGATTGGGCAAGACACTGGTGAAGACAATCTGGCGATCAAAGGTATCACGACGCTAAACGACCTAACCATGGTTAACGTCTCCGGCCCAGGTATGAAGGGTATGGTTGGCATGGCAAGCCGCGTATTTGGCGCAATGTCTTCCGCTGGTGTGTCTATTGTTCTTATTACTCAGTCTTCTTCTGAGTACAGCATTAGCTTCTGTATTGAGGCAGAAGATAAAGCAAAAGCGCAACAAGTACTGGTCGATGCGTTTGAGTTGGAACTGAAAGATAGCTTATTAGAGCCGGTCGAGTTTATTGATAATGTTTCAATCATAACGTTGGTTGGTGACGGCATGCGTACATCGCGCGGTGTTGCATCTCGCTTCTTCTCATCTCTTGCTGAAGTGAACGTAAACATTGTAGCCATCGCACAGGGCTCATCTGAGCGTGCAATCTCAGCCGTGATTCCTGAAGATAAAATCTCTGAAGCGATCAAAGCGTGTCACGAGAACCTATTCAACTCTAAGCACTTCTTAGACGTATTCGTGGTTGGTATTGGCGGCGTTGGTGGTGAGCTGGTGGATCAGATCGAGCGTCAACAGGCGAAGCTTGCGGAAAAAGGCATCGTTATTCGCGTGTGTGGCTTGGCAAACAGCAAAGGTCTTCTGCTTGATAGTGAAGGTCTGCCACTCGATCATTGGCGTGATCGTATGTCGGCTGCGACAGAAGAGTTCAGCCTAGCGCGTTTGATTTCTTTGGTTCAACGTAACCACATCATCAACCCAGTATTGGTTGACTGTACATCAAGTGAAGATATCGCGAACCAATACGCTGATTTCTTAGCTGCTGGTTTCCATGTCGTTACACCAAATAAAAAAGCAAACACAGCAAGCATGGCTTACTACCATCAGCTTCGCGATGTTGCGCGCAGCTCTCGTCGCAAGCTGATGTACGAAACAACTGTGGGGGCGGGTCTACCGGTAATCGAAAACCTGCAAAACCTAATCTCAGCGGGTGATGAGCTAGAGCGCTTCAGCGGTATTCTTTCTGGCTCTCTGTCATACATCTTCGGTAAGTTAGATGAAGGTATGAGCCTAAGTGAAGCAACTAATATCGCAAAAGAAAATGGTTTTACTGAACCGGATCCTCGTGATGATCTTTCTGGTATGGATGTTGCGCGTAAGCTTCTGATCCTAGCTCGTGAAGCAGGCATGTCTCTAGAACTAGAAGACGTTGTGGTTGATCAAGCACTGCCACCAGGTTTTGATGATTCTGGTAGCGTTGATGAATTTATGGCGCGTTTACCTGAAGCAGACGCCTACTTTAAAGAATTATCTGCAAAGGCAGCGGAAGAAGGCAAAGTACTGCGCTACGTTGGTGAGATTAATGAGGGCAAGTGCACAGTAAGCATCGCAGCGGTGGATGAAAACGATCCAATGTATAAAATCAAGGACGGTGAAAACGCACTGGCATTTTACAGCCGTTACTATCAGCCAATCCCACTAGTGTTACGTGGCTATGGTGCAGGCACCGAAGTAACGGCTGCGGGTGTATTTTCTGACGTGATGCGTACTTTAGGTTGGAAACTAGGGGTATAACAATAATGAGTTCAAGTGATATGGATGTAGTGGTTTATGCCCCAGCATCAATTGGTAATGTAAGCGTTGGCTTTGATGTGCTGGGGGCTGCCGTGTCTCCAGTGGATGGCACACTATTGGGTGACCGTGTATTGGTGAAATCTGGGGCTGATCCGTTCAGCCTTAAAACGGCGGGTGATTTTGTTGAGAAATTGCCAACTGAACCAAAAGAGAACATCGTCTACGACTGTTGGCTCGTGTTTGCTCGTGAGTTAGACAAAAAAGGCGTTGGGCTAAAACCACTTGAGATGACGCTAGAAAAGAACATGCCAATTGGCTCTGGTTTAGGCTCAAGTGCATGTTCTATCGTCGCTGCATTAGATGCATTGAACCGATTCCATGGACAGCCACTTAACGAGACAGAATTATTGGCGCTGATGGGAGAGATGGAAGGCAAGATCTCTGGTGGTATTCACTACGACAACGTTGCGCCATGTTACCTTGGTGGTGTGCAACTGATGCTTGAAGAGTTGGGTATCATCAGTCAAGAAGTGCCTTGCTTTGATGATTGGTACTGGGTGATGGCGTATCCGGGTATCAAGGTATCAACGGCGGAAGCGCGTGAGATCCTACCATCTCAATACCGCCGACAAGATATCATCGCTCATGGTCGCCACCTTGCGGGCTTTATTCATGCGTGTCATTCTGGTCAGCCAGAACTTGCTGCAAAAATGATCAAAGACGTGATCGCAGAACCGTATCGTGAGAAACTGCTTCCAGGTTTTGCGAATGCACGTCAATACGCAGCGTCTGCGGGTGCATTGGCAACCGGTATTTCTGGCAGTGGTCCGACACTGTTCAGTATTTGCAAAGAGAAAGATGTCGCTGAGCGAGTTGCTCGCTGGTTAGAACAAAACTACGTACAAAACGAAGAAGGATTCGTCCACGTTTGTCGTCTAGATAAGCAGGGTTCGAAAGTAACAGGAAGTGAGCTATGAAGCTTTACAATATAAAAGAAAATGATGAACAAGTTTCCTTTGGCCAAGCCGTTCGCCAAGGGTTAGGCCGTAACCAAGGTCTATTTTTTCCATCGGAATTACCAAAATTTGAAGATATCGATGCGCTGCTTGCAGAAGACTTTGTCTCTCGTAGCACTAAGATTCTATCGGCGTTAATTGGAGATGAACTTACAGAGGAGCAAGTGAATGCCCTTGTTGATGCTGCGTTTCAATTCCCTGCGCCTATCAACCAAGTAAAAGACGGTGTTTATGCACTGGAACTGTTCCATGGTCCAACGCTTGCGTTTAAAGACTTTGGTGGTCGCTTTATGGCGCAATCTCTTGCTGCGGTTTCGGACGGCGGCAAGATCACCATTCTGACGGCAACGTCTGGCGATACTGGCGCAGCCGTTGCGCATGCTTTCTACGGTATGGAAGACATCAATGTTGTGATTCTTTACCCGAAAGGAAAAATCAGCCCACTGCAAGAGAAGTTATTCTGTACGCTTGGTAAAAACATTCACACTGTCGCGATCGATGGCGACTTCGATGCGTGTCAGGCACTGGTTAAGCAAGCTTTTGATGATTCAGCACTGCGTGAAGAGATCGGTCTGAACTCTGCAAACTCAATCAACATCAGCCGTTTGATGGCGCAAATCTGTTACTACTTTGAAGCAGCTGCGCAAATGAGCAAGCAAGAGCGTGAAAACCTAGTGGTATCAGTACCAAGTGGTAACTTTGGTAACCTAACTGCTGGTCTACTGGCAAAAGCGCTGGGCTTGCCTATCAAACGCTTTATCGCGGCAACTAATGCCAATGACACTGTTCCTCGCTACCTAGAAACAGGTAAGTGGGAGCCAAAACCAACAGTCGCAACAACATCGAACGCGATGGACGTGAGCCAACCAAACAACTGGCCTCGTATTGAAGAGCTGTGCCGCGTGAAAGAGTGGGGCTTGGAGACGTTAGGTAAAGGCGCAGTATCTGATGAGCAAAGCGCACAGTCAGTGAAAGATTTACATGCTCTAGGCTACCTATGCGAACCGCATGGTGCGATTGCTTACCGAGTGCTTGAAGAACAATTGCAAGACGGTGAAACCGGTCTGTTCCTATGTACTGCTCACCCTGCGAAGTTCAAAGAAGTCGTGGATGATATTCTAGAATCCGATATCGAGCTTCCTGCGCCACTAGCGAAGCACGCTGCGATGGAGCTGCTATCGGAAGAGCTCGACGCAGACTTTGACGCATTGAAACAAGTACTGCGCCGCGTGCAGTAAGCTTCAAAGTATAGTAAGTATCAAAAACAGAAATAACGAGAGGTGAATGAGTAATCATTCACCTTTTTTATTGTCGGTAAGTTTTGACTCTCTTTATGATTGAGAAACGAACTTAACTAAATGAGATGGAAAGAGAAGCATGCATTTTTTGATTTTTCTTGGCTCAGTGAGAGACAGCACGCCACCACGACCAGCCCGTTTAGGAATGCGAGTCAGTAAAGCGTGTGAAAAACTCATCGCGAGTCAACATTCGCAACATACGGTCGAAATCATCGACCCTTTGAATTACGACTTTGGTGATGTGTTTAAGCCCGAGTTTGCTTATCACCGCTCTAAAGTTCCGCAGAACCTAAGTGAGCTGGCAGACAAAATCAAACATGCGGATGGGTATGTGATGGTTAGCCCGGAATATAACCATTCGATGAGTCCTGCTCTGGCGAACACGCTTAACCATTTCGGCAGTTCGCTGTTTTCTTACAAGCCGAGTGCTATCGTGACCTATTCTGCCGGACAATGGGGTGGTGTTAGAGCTGCCGTTTCTATGCGTACCTTCTTATCTGAACTTGGATGTCTACCTGTCTCTGCGATGATCCACATTCCGAAAGCGCAAGAAGTCTTTGATGAACAGGGCGTTGCTGCGGATGAGTCGGAGCAGACGCAGTGGGACAACTATATGAATCGCACTATGCATCAATTGATTTGGTGGGCAGAAGGGGCGTCACTGCAAAGAGATAGGCTTGATCCAACCTCTGTAGCGCAAGCGTTTCAGAAAGATCCTTCGCAAAGAAATGCACCTCAGAGGCGAGTTGCTTTCCATTATAGAAAGGGGTTAGAAGGATTCTGAAACAAAAAAGCTTGGTCATTGCTGACCAAGCTTTTTAAATTCTAGCGAGCTAGTTTACTGAGAGATTATAGAGTCTCAGTAAAAGTACGAGCGATTACATCACGTTGTTGCTCTGGAGTTAGCGAGTTAAAACGTACTGCGTAACCAGAAACACGAATAGTTAGTTGTGGGTATTTCTCTGGGTGTGCAACTGCATCTTCTAGTGTTTCGCGTTTAAGCACGTTCACGTTTAGGTGTTGGCCGCCTTCGATACGAGGAGCAGTTTCGATTGCAACTTCACGGCTTTCGTATTCACCTAGGTCGCTGATTGCGATAACTTGGTCTGCTTCGTAGCCAGCAGTTGCAGCAACACAACGAGCTTCATTTTTTTCGCTATCTAATAGCCAGATAGAGTTTAGTAGGTCGTCGTTTGCCGCTTTTGTAATTTGGATACCTTGGATCATCACTATCTCCTAGACCACTTACGTGGTGATTATTGGTGTTAATTTTCGAATTTTCGTTGAGCTGAGTATTATATAGCTAATATCCACTATTTTAATATTGATTTAAGTCAAAAAACAACCAAAAACATTATTTTTATTAAGGTAATTTTATTGAGTTAAATCAATAAAACCTTTGAAAACAAACTAATTACAATTTATTTGATAATATAAAAAATATTTAATAACTAGTTTCGTTGTAAATTTACTACAAATTGAGATTAAAGTTTAAACTGGTTAACGCAACTATCTGTATTTAGGTAGCAATACTGAAAGTCTAAAGTGATTAAATGA